>JAJRTC010000013.1 GCA_024278445.1 Nitrospirota bacterium | reverse complement strand
GACGCGCTCCTTGCAAAGAACGGACAAGGCGGCCCGAGCGTTCTTTCCGGGGTAGAGCCAGGGACAGACCAGTCGGCAGGCCTTGATGGAAGAGCAGCAGGGGCCAAAAGTGGCGCAGATGGCGCTCTATTTCGGTGCCAACGACATGGGGTCTACCATGATAGAAGAAAACGTGGTGGCCTCAGCAGGTGTTGCGTTCCGCATGTCGGAAAAAGATATAAAAAGAACTATCGAAAATACCGGTATGACGCCAAAGCGGCGCAACATGACTTACGAACTTATAAGCTGAGGTGAAAAGATGAGCTACAGGTGGTTATATATCGTAGTTATGATAGGCGGGGTTAGCTATCTTCGATATATCGGCTACAAAAGATCAAAACGTGTAGAGCAAAAGCTTGACCTGATACTCACAACTCTTGGGGTTGATCCGGAGAGAAGCGAGGCAGGTGACGCCAAGGCTCTTCCTTTAAATGATATTTCGGTAGAAAAAGAAAACGCCCACTGACTCGCTATGAGCCCGCCAGTGGACGCCTCTTAAATACTTCTTAAACGCAGGTCAATGACCAACAGCTTTTTTAAAAAAGCCTGCGTTGTTAGCAGTTGCCGCTTTTAAATGATTTAATGGCAAGACTGCTTAAAGGAGAAACTTTATAATGCGCAATAAAACTTTCTACGGCGTCGCTTGTCATTTCTTCAGCCTCTGCGTCATTTTTGGCGATTCTTTTTGCTTCGTTGTAAAAAATATCCGCCAGTTCAAGGGGCGTTATCGCCATAGCGTCGTCCGGCTGTTTTGTATTAATGCCCAATACGAGTTCCTCCATTTCCATGTTCAAAAAATAGAGCAAGAAAAATACCATAACAGCACCTTTAGTGGAAGCATTATTTATTGCGTTATTATTCAAACGGATAGCTTGCTGGAGTGGCGTTACCCCTAAACACCGTGTGACGCTAATTGTAAATAAATTTTACAGTAAAAATAGGCCCAAAATAGCATGTCTGTTTTAATATGTGCAATATCAATGTGTTGTACTAGCGGTGCGCTGTAAAATATTTTTACAGCATAGGGGCGCTTTCTGTCAGCTTTTTGTGCCGAATTGTTTATTAACCTTGTAGATCCAGGCTAAAACTTCTGCGATAACGTGGTAAAGCTCAGGTGGTATTTCACGGTTCAAGTCAAGCCGGGAGAGGGTTTCTACAAGATCCGGGTCTTCTTTTATAGGGATTCCATTTTCTTTGGCGATCTTGATAATTTTCTCGGCAATCTCGCCTGCTCCCTTGGCGACAACAGACGGAGCGGCTTGTTCAAAGGTTTTATATTTTAACGCCACGGCCATCTTTTTTTTATCCGCCATCTTTACGCCTTTATGTTTATAAGCCCTTGTTCAGTTATCGGGGCATGGGTTTCCAGCTCTTCTGTCACCTTTTTTCTATCCGCCCCGGAGACGTTTATCCACACTTCATATCCTGCATTCTCAAGCTTTTTTGAAAGATGCTCTAAGTTGTTTTTCATGAAACCTGCCACAGTGTCGTTTAATACATAAACAGAACCTGTTATTTTTCCGCGTCCAACGGTGACGTCTACCCTCAGCGGCCCCAATGCGCTCATATTAAGCATGAATACTATAGAACTTTCGCCTTGCTGTTTTTTCCCCTTGGCCTCGGCGTCTTCATCTCTTGGCTGAATATAAACTCTTGCCGATTCAATGAATGCCCCTTGAACGAAAGGTATCTGGAAGAGGCTAAAATTTGTTCCGCCAGATTCACGTTTTAAGGGTGCGTTTATAAGCTGGTTTAACTCAATATTGTTAATAGCGTTCTTGATTTCATGCGCCACTTCCCTTGTTTTGGCAATTTTAGCCATTTTAGAGTCTATATCCAAGGCTTTGGTTTTCATCTTTGCGCCTGTTGGAAGTGATTTTTTCGCCTGTTTAGCTTCTATAGATGGATGTTCCGCTCCTTCCTTGGCGGTTGTCGTCTTTTTGGTAGAGGCCTTCAATAGCCCGTCAAGATCGCTTGCCATGCGGGCTATTTCCCCTTCTAACAGTTTTAGCGCCTTGCCCAATGCCATCTTGATGTCGCCTTCCGGGAGAAAGCCTGTTTTTGCGGCACTTTGTTTACTTAAGGCGGTCTCTTTTAAGTTTGCCTCCATATAAAGGCCTGAGTTTTTAATGGTTTTTTTTAAAATCTCCGGGGTAACCTTGTCGAGTTCTACTGTTGACGCACCCAAAACCTGTTTTAACAAAGCGAGTGCTTTTTCTGTTTTTGGTGACAGGTCAGTTTTGTCGATTACTTCCGTCACCCTTGCAAGCGCATCGCCCATGGGAGCTTTTGAAGGAAGCAAAAGCCTTAAAAGCTCTACGGCTTTTTGATCTGCCCCTCCGGCTTTTAACAGGCTTATAGTAACGTTGGGCGAGGTTTTCTCTACCCTGCCCATGATAATTTGCCCTGTTTGGAGCTTTGTTTCGGTGATGGCAAAAAGCTCTACCCCGCCGATACGCACAAGCGCTTCTTTGGGGGATATGGTTTTTACAACGGAGCCTTCCACTATGTCGCCTGTTTGAAAAAGGGATTTTGACCCTTCAAGCCCGCCTAAAATTTTAATGGCGGCCTCCAGCAGTTTAGGGGGCAGTTGGTTTATAAACATCTATCTTTACGCCTGTCGGATTTTATATATAGAACCTGTATTATACTAATCGCCCGAACGGAGGTTATGGATAAGTTTTTTTAGATGATGGCCTGTAGAGTGGCGCAAGCAGGTTTTTACAGAAGTTATGTGAAACTGCCCAGCGTGACGGGCTTGGTTTAAGCCACCACGTTTATGATGGAGCCTTGGCCCATTTCAGATTGCATGGCTTCGCGTGCTTCTTTTTCCTCTTCCTCAGCATCTTTTGTGCGGCGTTTAGCGGCCATGGTGGCTTGCTGTTTCCTCTTCTTGCCATCTTCGCGGATAGTTTTTTCTTCCGGCGTATCCTTAATTTCCTGAGCTTTGTCAGCTTCCCTGTCTGTTTGTTTTTCCAGCTCTTTGTCAAAAGCGCGGGCTACTTCCGCTCCTTGCACTTGCGTTGCCATCTGGGCTTTAACGGTGACAGAGCTTAATTGCAAAACCTGTTGCATTCCGACAGACTCGACCATTACTCAAAATCCTTAAAGTTATATACTTTTAATGCTCACTACTACTACCTATGCCAAAAATTAACGTCTGTCAAGCGCCCAAGCTTTAGATAATTGTGACGTTACCATCTAAACTGTTGTATCTTCTTGCGTTGTGTCTGCGCACTGTTTTGCGTTTGTGCACAAACTCCCTGTCCGGCTTATCGGCACATGCTGGCTTAATGTTTAGGGCTTTTTGAAAACAATCTTTTTAAAAATAAAATCTTTGGTTTGCAAAGGCGTCTTAAGCTATGCGAATATAAAGCGCATAACGTGGCAAAGAAGGGGGCTTTTTTATGAAAACATTCCTGCCCGAAAAAATACGCAACATCGGAATTATCGCCCATAGCGGAGCCGGAAAAACATCTCTGGCCGAAGCCATGCTTTATGATTCCGGGGCCATCACAAGGTTGGGGACGGTTCAGGAAGGCAACACCGTGATGGATGCCGACCCTGAAGAGGCGAAAAGGCAGATATCTATCTCTACCTCTATCGCTTCCTGTGAATGGAAAATGCACAAAATCAACATTCTCGATACGCCGGGAGACCAAAACTTTGTGCCGGATACGCTTTTTTCCATGTCTGCCATGGACTCGGCTCTTGTAATTGTTTCTGCCGTATCTGGCATAAAGGCGCAAACAGAGAAAGTGTGGGCATGGGCGTGTGAGCATAGCCTCTCACGGGTTATCTTCATAAACAAAATGGATAACGAGAGGGCTTCATATGAAACGGCCTTTGGCCAGATAGACTCTGTTTTCCACCAGAAAACATTAAAATTCACCTTGCCGATAGGGGCCGGCCCCGCCTTTAACGGGGTTGTGGACCTGCTTTACATGAAGGCCTACGTATACGAAAAAGATGGCGAAGGTACTTTTGGCGTAGAGTCGATACCGGATAATCTCCTGCAATGGGCCGAAAAAGAAAGGCGAGAGCTTGTAGAATCTATCGCGGAGACTGACGAAGAGCTTTTGGAAAAGTATATGGAGAATGAAACGTTAAGCGACGAAGACCTTTTTGCCGGCTTGCGGAAAGCCATTATTGCAGGCGTTGTTGTTCCTGTTTTATGCGGATCGGCGACGAATAATATCGTGATCCGCAAGACGCTCGATACTATTGTAAACTTTTTGCCGTCGCCACTTGATGTTTACAAAAGATCGGGTGAAGATGACGCGGGCAATGCGGTTGAGATAGAGCCGAACCCGAAAGGCCCAATGGTAGCACAGGTTTTTAAAACTATTGCAGACCCGTTCGCCGGCAAATTAAGCCTTCTCCGTGTATATTCCGGCCTGTTAAGTTCCGACTGCAACGTGGTTAACGCGTCTAAAGATGAAAAAGAGCATATAGGCTCGCTTTTGTCGTTACAAGGCAAAAAACATCTGCCAGTAAAAGAGGCTGTTTTGGGCGATATCGTTGCCGTGGGGAAACTTAAAAGCGTTACGACAGGCGATACCCTGTGCGACTCAAGGTCTAAGGTTACTCTCGTAAAAACCGAGGCCCCCAAGCCTGTTATCGCATATGCTCTTGAGCCGAAGTCAAAGTCGGACGACGAAAAGATAGGTGCCGCTCTAAACCGGCTTGTGGACGAAGACCCAACCTTAAAAGTGGAGATGGATCGGCAAACCGGTGAACTTATCGTCTCTGGCATGGGTGAAATACATATAGAAGTAGTTATGAGCAAGTTAAAAGAAAAATTTGGGCTTGAAGCCGCAATTAAACCACCCAGAATAGCCTACAAGGAAACGATACGTGGCAAGGCCCAAGGGCATGGAAGACTCAAAAAACAGAGTGGCGGCCATGGACAGTTCGCCGATTGCCGGATAGAGCTTGAGCCGGCGACAGACGGTAAAGATTTTGAATTTGTAAACGCCATAGTGGGTGGTGCGATACCGAAGCAATATATACCCGGTGTAGAGAAAGGCGTGCGTGAAGCCATGCATGCGGGAGTTTTGGCGGGGTTTCCTGTCGTAGGGTGCAAGGTTACGCTTTACGATGGCAAGTTTCACGATGTCGATTCATCTGAGATGGCGTTCAAAATTGCCGGGGCGCATGCTTTTCGCGAAGCTTTTATGGTTGCTAAACCCGTATTACTTGAGCCTGTTATGGAAATAGAAGTCGTGGCGCCGGATGAGTGCATGGGCGATATTGTGGCCGATCTTAACCGGCGGCGTGGCAGAGTTTTGGGGATGGGTGTGATGGGTGGCCAGCAACAGGTGAAGGTGCAGGCTCCGATGGCGGAAATATTAAAATATGCTCCCGGCTTGCGTTCCATAACCGGCGGGCGTGGCCAGTTCACCATGCATTTTGGCTCATATGAAGAGGTTCCGTCTCATTTAAGCCAAAAAATCATAGATGAAACGATTTAACCTTATAGAAGACGTTCCGAGCCTGCGCAACACCGTTCGTCCGGATACGCCAGAGCCTGGAGACAAAAAAAAACGTTCGGTTTCGCCTCTTCTTGTAATTCTTTTCTTATGTTCGGTTCTTTTAGTGCTGGAACCATACATGGTAGAATTTTTAAAAGATATGGCGCGTGTCGCTCCTCAGGAAATAGTTTCTACCGCTAATAAACCGGTTTCTGTGCCTGCAAAAATGCCTGTACCCGCTTTTGCTCCTCCAAAGGATGATGATTCCATAAAGATAGCGCCCGTGGTGTCGCGCCCTGTAGCTTTGGATTTTATTAAGGAAAAGGCCGCGAAAAAGGTGGCTAAACCAGCTCCCTGGGAATTGCGGTTTGCACTTTGCGTTTACCGGGCAAGTTGCGAATCTGTTCGTGTGGAGCTTAAAAAAACCGGTGTGGAGAGCCACATTGTTGAAGGACGCGCCAAAGTAGGCGTATACAGGGTGATGACAGGGCCGTGGCCCACAGCTTCTCATGCCGAGGAAGCCCGTTTGCAATTAAAATCAAAAGCTGTGGAAGGAAACGAGTTTGTGGCGGATAATCATTACTATCTGTTAAGTGATGCCATGCCGGAAGAAAAAGTGGCAAGCGCTATGCTAAACAAGATTCGTGAAATGGGATTGCGAGCTGAAATGGCTTTTAAAAGAGAGCCGCGTAAGGTATACAAGGTATATAGCGGTGGGTTTCCTGATGAGGAAACCGCCAAGGCGGAGAAAAACCGTCTTGCCTCCCAAGGGATAGACTCTGTTGTTGAGAAAAGGAAATAGCAACTGTATGGACAAAAAAGAGGTTGGTGTGGCGAGGATTGAAACTGTAAATATACCTGACAAAATGTTTTTCAAGATCCGTGACGTCTCGATGATCGTTAGCGTCAAACCGCATGTTCTTCGATATTGGGAGTCCGAATTCCCATCCCTGTCCCCAAACAAAAACAGGAACGGCCAGCGGATGTATACCCGCAAGGATGTAAAAATGGCTATTGATATAAAAAATCTTCTGCATGTTGAAAGATATTCAATCGCCGGTGCCCGCCAGAAGCTGAAAAAGCGGAGAGGTTCTGCAGAACCTGTAACACCCATGGACGCTATAAAGGAAGCAAGGGAAGATTTGGCCGACCTTTTGGAATCTCTTAAAGTAGCGCTGTAGCTTGTAAACATCTCCCCCCACCCGTGCGCTTTTTTTGTTTGGCCCCCAAGTAGCGGAGCCTGCCTGTATGTTACAGTATTCATGTATGTAAACTGCATGTGGTGTTTTGGCTTGGTCATTATAAAACATCACAATATAACAAGGTGAGTATGTCTTGATTCGCCCGGAATTTATCATAGAAGAACTGCGCAAAAACATGCCGGATGCCGATCTGGACATGGTATGGCGTGCCTACGCCTTTGCGGCCCGCTGTCATCGTGGGCAAAAACGCCTTTCAGGCGAAGGTTATCTTGTTCACCCCCTTGAGGTTGCCAGCATGCTGGCCAAGATGAAATTGGGGCACGTTTCTATCTCCGCAGGGCTTCTTCACGACACCATTGAAGACACTTTTGCAACGCATGAAGAAATCAAGCAAATGTTCGGTGACGAGGTTTTACTGCTGGTTGACGGTGTTACTAAACTTTCTCTTATAGAATCGTCTACGCAGGAGGAACGGCAGGCGGAGAACGTTCGTAAAATGATTCTCGCCATGAGTGAGGATATTCGCGTAATTCTAATAAAGCTTGCCGACAGGCTTCATAATATGCGCACGTTAGATTCCCTCCGTCCGGTAAAGCAAAAAAAGATAGCGCAAGAGACGTTGGATATTTACGCTCCTCTCGCCAACAGGTTAGGCATAGGCTGGATTAAAACCGAACTTGAAAACCTGTCTTTTAAATATATCTGGCCCTCTGAATATCGTGAGATTCAAAAGCGAGTGGCGGCTGTTGAAGACGAGCGTGAAAAGTATGTGGAGAAAATAGTTAACGAAGTAAACGAGGTGCTTGAAAAAGAGGGAATAAAAGCCGACGTCCGTGGCCGCTCAAAACATTACTTTTCCATTTTTTCAAAGATGCGAAGGCAGGATATAAGTTTCGACGAGGTTTTTGACCTTATGGGTGTGCGGGTTATAACAGACTCTGACAGCGCGTGTTATATGGTGCTTGGCCTGATACACAACCTTTATAAACCGATTCCCGGAAAGTTAAAAGATTATATCGCCTTGCCGAAGGAGAATATGTATCAAAGCCTTCACACGGCTATTGTGGGGCCGGAAGGGCGAGCGGTTGAAATACAAATAAGGTCTCGCAGGATGCACCTTATAAGCGAGGAAGGAATCGCCGCGCATTGGCGTTATAAAGAAGGCGGTTCACGGGAAGGAAAATATGACGACCAGATTGTGTGGCTACGAAGGCTCATGGAATGGCAACAGGAGATTAAAAATCCGCACGAGTTTTTAGAGTATGTGAAGATAGACCTCTTTCCCGAAGAAGTTTATGTTTTTACGCCGCAACAGGAAGTAAAACCCTTGCCGCGCGGTGCCACGCCAATAGACTTCGCCTATGCTATCCACACAGACTTGGGCTTCCACTGTATCGGTGCCAAGGTGAACGGGAAAATTGCCTCGTTGCGTCATGAACTTAAAAACGGTGACATAGTAGACATACTTACAAGCCAGCAACAGAAGCCGAGCCGCGACTGGTTAAAGTATGTAAAAACTTCGAAGGCCCGCACAAAGATTCGCGCGTTTATAGGGCAGGCGGAAAAGCAACGGGCGTTAACCTTGGGAAAAGAGGCGCTGGAGAAGGAGCTTGCAAGGCTTGATCTTGACCCTGCGGAATATATAACGGAAACAAAACTCCTTCCATATGCACAGGCGGCAGGTTACATGTCGCTTGACAGCATGTTCATAGGGTTGGGGCTTGGCAAGCTTAAAATACAGCAGTTCTTACGAAAGATTGTTCCCAAAGCGGCCTTCGATAAGAAAAACAAGATGTCGTTAAGGGGGGTCATCAAGAAGTTTATTGTAAGGTCTCCCAAATCGCCCAAACCGTCTGGTGTTCGCATTCAGGATATGGACGACATTCTTATCAAGTTCGCCCATTGTTGTGATCCTGTGCCGGGAGATGCCATCAAGGGCTTTATCTCAAGAGGACGTGGCCTTATAGTTCACACTGCCGATTGTCCTAACTCAAAAAACCTGGGGCTTGATTCGGAGCGTTGCGTTGATGTGAAGTGGGATATCAAGGCCGAAGGTAAACATCTTGTTATGATACTTGTAGAGACGGAAGACAGGCCAGGCATGCTGGCGCAGATATCTGTTTGCATTTCAGATAACGGGGCCAACATAACAGACGCCATGATTCGCACCGATTCACATAAAAGGGGCTCCGTTCATGTCACTATTGAAGTGAGAAACCTTAAACACCTGCAGAGCGTGATGAATTCCTTAATGCGTGTTAAGGGCGTTATAAGCGTAGAGCGTGTGCGCGACAGGCAGGGAGTCTTGGCGTCACGGGCGAACAGGATGAAGCAATAGCGGCAACTTCCGCCTGGTCTCTAAATGTACAAAATGAGATTTAATCAAACAGGCAATGCCCGATCATCTGTTTCAGTTCCTTCAACATCTTCATGTTCATCTTTTCGCTCACCTGCTGTTTGACATAACATAAACCTCGTTTATGATGAGTGTCAGTAAGGCTGGTTTTTAGCGTTGCCGGTTTGGATAAGGATGCCTTGGGTCATGCCGGGGCGACACAATGCATAAGTAGAAAAAATGGGTAACTCTCAACACGAACGTAAACTGAAAATTTTAAAATCGGCGAAACGAATCGTCGTAAAAGTCGGGAGCGGTGTGCTGACGGGTGAAAAATATACCGATGTAGACGAAGGCGTCGTTTCAGAAATAGCAAGGCAGGTGGCAAAACTCGTAAAGGGTGGGTGTCGCGTCGCGGTTGTTTCTTCAGGTTCCGTTGTGTTAGGTTCCAAAAAACTTGGGCTTCGTCGTCATGGCTTGAGCATACCGGAAAAACAGGCCTCCGCCGCCG
>JAJRTC010000129.1 GCA_024278445.1 Nitrospirota bacterium | reverse complement strand
TCTTTTTTATCCGCCTGATCCTGCGTCTTTAAAAATTTCCACTATAGGCGGGAACGTGGCGATGGGTGCGGGCGGGCCTCGCGCCGTTAAATATGGTGTTACGCGAGACTATGTTTTAGGCCTTGAGGTGGTTTTGCCAACGGGGGAAATAATCGAGACCGGGGCCAAAACCGTTAAAAGCGTGGTGGGATATGATATAACCCGCCTTTTGGTAGGGTCTGAAGGGACTCTTGGAATCATAACCAAAATCAGGTTAAAACTACTGCCCAAACCTGTGACCACGCGCACGATGCTGGCCATGTTTGCTTCTGTAGATTCAGCCGCTAAAACCGTTTCTTCCATCATAAGCGGCAAGGTTATACCGAGCGTCCTTGAGTTTATGGACAAAAGCGCCGTTGTGGCCGTGGAAGATTATCTCCACTCGGGTATGCCAACCGAGGCCTCCGCTATTTTGCTTATAGAAACAGATGGCGAACCTGACGTTGCCGAAAAAGAGCTTTCCAGAATACAGGAAGTTTGTAACGCACAGGGTGCCATAAGAACAGAGGTGGCAAAGAGCGAGGAAGAACGCGAGACATTATGGAAAGTGCGCCGCTCCATCTCTCCCGCTATTTTGCGTATCAGGCCCACAAAGATAAACGAAGATGTCACCGTTCCACGGTCGCTCATACCTGAGCTTATGGCAAGGTTATCTGCGCTCTCAGCGGAAGTAGGCTTGCCGATAGTAAATTTTGGCCACGCAGGAGACGGCAACATACACGTTAACGTGATGACCGATAAAAAGAACCCGGAAGAATATAAACGTGCCCACGAGGCGGTAGATGAGGTTTTCAGAATATGCCTTAGTCTCTCTGGCACTATTTCCGGCGAACATGGCATAGGCCTTACGAAGGCGAAATATATTGAATCGGAAATAGGTGCGACCGGAATAGAAATTACTAAACGTATAAAGGCGGCGTTTGACCCAAACGCTGTGTTGAACCCCGGCAAAATAGTTCCTGAGGTATTAAAATAATGAAGGTTTTGATTATTCTGGGCAGTGATTCGGATGCTGACGTAGGTCGTGAAGTTATAAAAGTTTTGGGCGGTTTTTCGGTGGAGTACGAAATACGCGTGGCTTCGGCTCACCGTTCGCCTGAGAGGGTGGAAAAACTGATAGCGGAGGCTGAGGGGAAAGGCGCGAAAGTGGTAATAGCAGGTGCTGGCCTCTCTGCCCATTTGGCTGGTGTGGTGGCTGCTAAAACCTTGCTTCCCGTGATCGGCATTCCAATGGGCGGCGGGCCGCTAAACGGGATGGACTCGCTTTTGTCTACGGTAAACATGCCGGGCGGAGTTCCTGTCGCCACGGTCTCTGTTGGTAAAGCGGGCGGTAAAAACGCGGCTTATCTTGCGGTTAGAATTCTTGCCTTGTCAGACGCGGCCCTTGCGAAAATGCTTGTGGAACATAAGGAGAGCATGGCAAAAGCGGTGGAGAAGGCGGACGACGCGCTTCATGACAAGTTGAAAGACTAATTGGCGTTAGCCGTTTTTTGCTTTTGTTGAGCAGTTATTGCACCGGCCATAAATTTCAAGCTTGTGATCGAGCATCGTGAACTTGTATCTTTTTGCCACGCTTTTTTGAAGTTCCTCAATCTCGTCATTTTCAAATTCTTCTACCTTGCCGCACGATATGCACACAATATGGTCGTGATGCCGGTCTTCGGGGTCAAAAAATTCATACCGGGTAAAGCCGTCGTTAAAACGTCGTTCGTGAGCTATTCCTGCCGAGGCGAGGATTTTAAGTGTGCGATAAACGGTGGCAAGCCCTATTGAAGAATGCTTTTTTCTTATGTTCGCATGCAGATCCTCGGCGGTGATGTGCCCTTTTAACCTGTAGAACTCATTGGCGATAAGGTCGCGCTGTACGGTTGATTTTAAACCGTTATGGAGCAGGTATTCCTGATACTTTTCTTGCCAAGTGTCACCCTGTTTTTGCTTATTGGAAGTGGCCATTTAGAAAATCAACCTGAAATTACCGAAAAAATTCTTAGTTACATATAGAAAAGATGGTATTTCAATTGATAGCCATTGTCAATAAGCTTGGGCTAGTTGGCTTTAGAACGCTTTTTCACCACCAGTACCATTTTGTTTTCTACATTGAGAACACCTTTGGTCGCGCGGACGACATCCATTATCCTCTGGGCGATAGATTCGTTTTTTATTTCGCCCCGCAATGTGACTACCCCGTCGTTGGTTTTAACGGAAACGTCGTTGACGGAAATAATTTCGTCTTCCATGAGCCTCTGTTTTATTCTCGTGGTTATGGCTACGTCACCCCAAAACTCTCTGGTTCTGTCAACGCCTCTATCGAGCGCGGCTCCTGCCCGTTCCATGGCTCCTTTTTCCTCATTGGCCCGTGCCAAGCCTGTCGCAAAGGAGACGGTAACGATTAAAGTAAGTAAGAATATCTTGCGCATCGTGATATATGCTCCCTTTGTTTTTTCCATTTTGCGAATTATAGCAAATAGAATACTTGACTAAACCTTTACGGTTAAATTAGTTTCTCACAATGAAAGATATTATTAACAAAATCGACGGGAAGGCGAAGTCTTTTTTTAAAGGCGTTCGCGGTTCTCATGGCTGGGACCATGTAACCCGTGTTCTTGCGCTATGCGAGCGTATCGGCCCTCCTGAAAACTGTGATATGACGGTTTTGCGCCTTTCAGCCTTATTGCATGACATCGGGCGCGACGAGTGCGACAGGATAAATGGTAAAAAATGCCACGCAGAGGTAGGGACAAAGCTTGCCGGGAAGGTTCTCGTTGAGGAAGGGGTGTCGAGCGAAGTCGTAGAACAGGTGCTTCATTGTATCGCCTCCCACAGGTTCAGGAACGATGTTGCCCCGCAAAGCCATGAGGCTCGCGTTTTGTATGATGCCGATAAGCTGGACTCTATCGGTGCCGTAGGTGTGGGGCGTGCCTTTCAGTTTGCAGGCGAGATTGGTGCCATGTTCCATGACCCTGACGTAAACCCTGAAACCACGGAATCGTATGGCCCCGGCGACACGGCGTACTGCGAATATCTTGTAAAACTTCGTCACATACACGGGAAAATGTTAACGGTTACCGGAAGCAAAATGGCCACTGCGCGGCACGGGTTCATGGAAGAGTTTTTTGAGCGGCTTAACCGCGAAGCAGAGGGGCTTTTATAAAAGATGCTGTTTAATTAAGCCAAAATAACCTCAATCCTCTTCTGTTTGCGATATACTCCATCCCACTATGTCATACGAATTTTTTTTAAGTTGGCGATACTTGAAGGCCAAGCGCAAGCAGACGTTTATTTCCATAATAACGTGGATATCCATAGGCGGCGTGGCGATAGGCGTGACGGCCCTCATAGTCGTGCTGGCCGTAATGACCGGAGCGCACGATGATATGCGGCGCAAGGTGCTGGGCGCAAATTCCCACGCGATAGTTTCTCACGCCATGTCTTACGGAATCAGCGACGTGGATCATGTTTTAAAAACCGTCAGGTCTGTAGATGGGGTGGTGGCCGCGTCTCCATTCGTTTTCAATCAGGTGATGCTAACGTCGCCAACAAGGGTTACGGGCGTAGTCTTGCGAGGGATCAAGGTAGACGACGTTAAAAAACCGACCGAGCTTGCCTCATATATGACCGATGGCGACATGGAACAGTTAAAAGATAAGTATATTCAGGTAACGGTAGAACCGGACGACTTGGGCGTGGATGTTGAAATGAGGCGGCCTGGAATAATAGTTGGGAACGAACTTGCTTTTAACCTGCGTATAGGGCTGGGAGACCCCGTTACCGTGGTGAGCCCTACGGGGAGGGCTACTCCGATTGGGGTTGCGCCTACTTCCCGCGAGTTTTATGTGGTGGGTATATTCAACTCCGGCATGTATGAATACGATTCGTCGCTTGCTCTCATAGCGCTCAACCAGGCACAATCGCTCTTTAACATGGGAAACAAGGTCTCCGGCGTGGAGGTAAGGGTTGCCGACATCTATGACGCGCCCAAAATCGCCCGCGCCATAGATAAAAAACTTGGATACCCTTATATAACGCGTGACTGGCGGGAGATGAATAAAAACCTTTTCTTTGCCCTGCAACTGGAGAAAACGGCCCTTGGAATCATATTGGCGCTTATAATTTGCGTTGCGGCTTTCAACATAGTTTCGACACTCATAATGGTCGTAATGGAAAAGTCGAAAGACATCGCCATTTTAAAAGCGATGGGGGCGTCGTCGAGAAGCATCATGAGAATTTTCTTTTTGGAAGGATGTATTATAGGCTTTTCCGGAACGGCCATAGGCGTAGTGGGCGGGATAGTAATGTGCGAGCTTTTAAAAAAGTATCAGTTCATAAAACTTCCGGAGAGCGTTTATAACCTGGACAGGTTGCCGGTCAGCATGCATGCGTCCGATATTGTCATGGTGTCGGTTGCGGCACTGGTTCTTACGATACTTGCCACTATCTACCCCTCATGGAGTGCGTCACGGCAAGACCCTGCGGAGTCGTTACAATATGAATAACACGTTTGCAAAATCGTAATGGCACAGTCTTTAGAAGATTCCCACATGCCGCGCAAGTTGTTTCACATGGTGTGGGCCTCCATAATACCCACGCTCTACCATTTTGAGCTTTTGCCTCGTTACACTGTCGTGGTTGGCGTGGTTGCCCTGACTTTCGTATGGCTTGTTTTCGAGCTGTTACGCTTAAGAGTTCCTCTGGTCAATAAATATTTTCAAGGCTGTTTTGCACCGCTGATGAAAAAAAAAGAGGCTGTGGCTTTGACTGGCGTTACATACATGCTCTTCGGGACGTCGATATCCCTTCTGGCTTTCAGCCCGGAGGTCGCGTCCGCCGCTCTTTATTTTATCGCGTTGGGTGACCCTGTCGCCGCTATCGTTGGCAAGGCGGTTAAAGGGGGCGCGTTTGTGAACGGAAAGACGTTGGCCGGGAGTCTTGCCATGTTCCTTGCGTGCGGGGGAGTTGGTTCTTTTGTGATTGGTTTCGGTTTTATCGTTTTCATCGGTGCGTTGACCGCCACCGTGGCGGAGCTTTTTGCCGGTGCAAACTGGCTCGATGATAACATGGTGGTTCCGGTTGCGTCTGGCGCGACCATGACTTTCGCAGGGGTATTGTAGGTATGGCGGGCGACAAAACTAAAAATACGCTGGTGAGCGTAGAAAACGTTACGCGTTCTTTTAACATTGACGGGCGTGAAATAAGGGCTCTCGATTCTGTAAACCTGACCTTGAGCAAAGGCGAAACTCTTGGCATCGTAGGCTCGTCCGGCGCGGGCAAAAGTACGTTGTTGCAGGTCATAGGAGCGCTTGATAGGCCTACAACCGGAAAGGTTCTGTTTGAAGGGGAGAACGTCTTTAGTAAAAGCGAGCTTGATCTTGCGGCTTTCAGATCCAAAATGGTCGGCTTTGTTTTTCAATCGAGCCATCTTCTGCCGGAGTTTACGGCGGAGGAAAACGTTGCGTTGGCGGCTATGATTGCCGGTATGTCAAAAAACAGTGCCATTAACAAGGCAAAAGGGCTGTTGGGTCGCGTGGGGTTATCTGAGCGGTTAAACCACAGGCCCGGAAAATTGTCTGGCGGTGAAAAACAGCGGGTCGCAATAGCCCGCGCTCTTATAAACGAGCCCAAGCTTGTTTTGGCCGATGAACCGACCGGGAATCTTGACTCGCGGACGGGCGACGATGTTTTTGAACTTTTGATGGATATGAACAGGGAACATGGACAGACGTTTGTGATAGTGACGCACAATCTTGACCTGGCCGGGCGTATGTCGCGTGTGCTGAAGATTAAAGACGGTAAATTTGTTGACTATCACGCTGGTATGCTAGAATAAAACACGAATATGTTAGTAAAGGCATAAGGGAATGGTGATCGTGAAGGTTAGATATTTTACACTATAACCTTAAAACCCTTGTGTTTATAATTAGATAGACAGGCAAGCCAGCTTGGCCGGATAGATGGCGAGATAAAATCCTCGCTCGGTCATTATATGTAATTGAAGGAGACGGCCAATGTTCAAAAGATTTACCGAACGAGCGAGGAAAGTGATAATCCTTGCAAGGGAAGAGGCCGAGAAAAACCAGCACGAATATTTAGGCACGGAACACCTCCTTCTGGGGGTTCTAAAAGACGCAGGCGGTGTGGCTATTGCTGTTCTGCAACGGCTGAGCGTTGACTTAAAGCAGGTAAGGCTTGAGGTGGAACGCAGTATGCCGGCAAGCTCCAACACGCTTATCATCGGCGATATCCCGTTCACCAGCCGTGCCAAGAAAGTTTTGGAATATTCGGTTGAGGAAGCACGTTCCATGGGCCATAGCTATATCGGCACAGAGCATCTTTTGCTGGGCCTTGTTCGTGAAAAAGACGGCGTTGGCGCAAGAGTGCTAAACGGGCTAGGCGTTTCCTATGCGGATATTCGGGAACAAACCATAAACCTTTTAAGAGAACCCTCCACGACACAGGAAAAACAGCAAAGCAAAACTCCTGCGCTAGACGAGTTTGGCCGCGATTTAACCGAACTTGCCATCAAGGGAAAACTCGACCCTGTCATAGGGCGCGACCAGGAAATCGAACGTGTTATACAAATCCTTGCAAGGAGAACAAAAAATAACCCTGTTCTTATAGGCGAGCCGGGTGTTGGCAAAACCGCCATAGTAGAAGGAATGGCGCAGAGGATTATAAGCCGTGAGGTGCCACAGCTTCTTTACGATAAAAGGGTTATAAGCCTTGATTTGGGCGCTGTTATCGCAGGAACAAAATATCGCGGCCAGTTTGAACAGAGAATAAAAGCTATTATGAAAGAAATTACGCAGGCTACCAGTGTGATTCTTTTTATAGACGAAATACACACACTGGTTGGCGCAGGTGCGGCGGAAGGAAGCGTTGATGCTTCTAACATGCTAAAACCTGCCCTGTCGCGTGGCGAGATTCAATGCATAGGCGCGACTACTCTTGACGAGTATCGCAAATATATAGAAAAAAATGGCGCGTTGGAACGCAGGTTCCAGCCTATCGTGGTACAGCCACCGGGTGTTGACGAAACGATCGAGATCATACGGGGGCTCCGGCCTGAATATGAAGAGCATCACAAGGCAACCATCACAGACGAGGCTATAACGAACGCTGTTTTTCTTGCAGACAGATATATCCCGGACAGGTTCCTGCCGGACAAGGCCATAGACGTGATAGACGAGGCAGGTTCCCGCGTGCATTTGCGAAAGGTTACCTATCCGCCTGAGATAAGGGAACTTCAGCAGAAGATAGACGACATTGTGCAGGAGAAAAAAGAGCGAATAGAAAACCAGGAGTTCGAGCTTGCAGTTGAATTGAGAGACAAGGAGGAGCAACTTCGCCTCTCTATGGACAGGTCGAGAGCCGAATGGGATTCCAAGCAAGACAATGTAAGGCCCATGGTGACGGAGGAAGACGTCGCCCATGTTGTTTCCTCTATCACCGGTATACCTGTGAGCAGGATAGAAAAAGAAGAATCTCAAAAACTCCAGGTTATGGGAGACGAACTTAAAAAGAGAATAGTTGGTCAGGACGAGGCGATAGAAGCCGTATCGAAAGCTATCCGCAGGTCGCGAATGGGCTTAAAAGACCTCAAAAGGCCAATGGGCGTGTTTCTGTTCCTTGGGCCAACGGGTGTTGGTAAAACGGAGCTTGCAAACGTTCTGGCTGAATATCTGTTTGGCGACAGCTCTGCACTGATCCGCCTTGACATGTCCGAATATATGGAAAAATTCGCCGCTTCAAAGCTTGTTGGCGCACCTCCGGGCTATGTTGGCTACGAAGAGGGCGGCCAACTGACCGAACGGGTTCGCAGAAGGCCCTACGCCGTGGTTCTGCTCGACGAGATCGAGAAATCCCACGGAGATATCTTCCACATGCTTTTGCAGATAATGGACGACGGAAGACTAACAGACAGTTACGGGCGGCATGTGAGCTTTAAAAACGCAATTATCATAATGACCTCCAATTTGTCTGCCAGAATCGTTGAAAAAGGATCCACCATTGGTTTCCAGACTGACGATCCTGAACTTGCTCACAAGAAAATGGAGGACGGTATAAAAACCGAGCTTAAACGCACGTTCAACCCTGAGTTTTTAAATCGTATCGACGAGATCGTTACGTTACACAAACTCGACAGGGATAATCTTGCAAAAATTGTGAACATTCAACTTGACGAGTTAAAAGCCCGCGTATTGGAAGAGGGGATAACCCTTAAAGTTACCGAAGCCGCGAAGGGGCATATCATAGACGAAGGGTACGACCCGGTTTACGGTGCAAGACCCTTGAAAAGAGCTATCCAGCGGCTTATAGAAAATCCGCTTTCAGAAGATATGCTGTTTGGCAAGTTCAAACGCGGTTCTGCCGTGCTTGTGAAATACGAGAACGACCGGTTGGAACTCTGTGAAGATAATCCAGTCGCCAAGAGCGTCTGAAAGGTACGAAAACCGGTTAGATGAAACGTGATTTAGGGGGATTGTGGTTAGCCGTTCTTTGCACGAGCCTCGTCTTTTTTCTGACTTCGATAGGTGCTGATGCCGCTGATCTTTCCCTCCCTATAAAGGAAATCAGGATTAAAGGGGCCGTTCGCGCCGATAGCAACACCGTTCGCTACTACATCCACAGCAAACCGGGCGAGCCTTATAACTCTGAAACGGTGAGTGCCGATATCCGGCGTGTTTACGCTTTGGGTTTCTTCGATGAAATATCGATCGACGTTAATGAAGATACAGGCGGCCTTATTGTTACCTACGTTTTTAAGGAAAAACCGTTTGTTAAAGAGATAATCTTGACAGGTGTCAAGGAGGTCGAGCAATCTTCGGTCGAGGAAAAGCTGAAGACGCAGAAAGGAACTTTTTTCCGTCAGGATCAGGTGCCTTGGGATAAAGACAGGATAAAACAGGTTTATCGCAATAAAGGTTTCTACTTTACCGAGGTTAAGCCTGTTGTTCACAAGCTTGCCGATAATTATGTGAATGTGGAATACATAATTGACGAAGGCAAGAAGATAACAATTGGTAAAGTGGTTTTCCGTGGCAATAAAGCGTTTACCGACAGGGCTTTGCAGGCCAATATCGAAACTGCGGCAGGCGGGTGGCAATCTGTTTTTTCTGATACGGGCGCATACAGGAAAGACGCTCTTAAAACAGACATATTAAGGCTCGAATCTTTCTACCATGACAACGGCTATCTAAAAGTTCGCATGTTCGACCCTGAGGTTGAGATCGATAAGGAAAAAGGGCAGATATATGTAACTTTTCCAGTCTCCGAGGGTAACCAGTATCGTGTTGGCGAGATAACCATTATTGGCGACGATGTTTACACGGAGGAAGAGCTTTTAGAAAAGGTGGAACTTGAGCCGGGCGACGTGTTCAACAGGAGCATGTTCAGGGAGAGCGTGTTTGATATCACCGATATGTATTCGCAAAAAGGATACGCCTTTGCCAATGTTATTCCCAGCCTGGATATAAAAGAAGATACGAAAACGGTTAATGTGAAGATTCGCACTAACCAGGGGCGCAAGGTATATATAGGAACTATTACGATAACCGGCAACGAATCTACAAGAGACCGTGTTATACGCCGCGAGTTCCGCTTGAACGAAGGTGAGCTGTTCAATAGCGCTAAGCTGAGAAGGAGCAGGCAGAGGATAAACAACTTGGGTTTCTTCGACAGTGTTGAGATCGAGCAGAGGAGCAGGCAGGAAGAAGACCTTATTGATATCGAAGTAAAGGTTGTAGAAAGAAATACCGGGCAGATATCTTTTGCTTTGGGCTATAGCTCAGTTGAGAACATTCTGGTTCAGGGGCAGGTGAAGTGGAGCAACCTTTTAGGGCGCGGGCAGGAACTCTCCGTAACGCTCGATTCATCTTCGCGCAGGAACGATTTTACCTTAAGCTTTACCGAGCCTGCGATATTCGACAGGCCATTATCAGCCGGCATCGACCTTTATAATAAAACCTATAATTACGATAGCTACGAATCTACAAACACGGGTGGTTCCGTGCGAATGGGCAAGAGCTTTGGCGAATTTTTGTGGGGCCGGATTGGGTATAAATACGAACGTAACCAGGTGGATATACTAAAGCACGACCTTGCCAGCAATTACCTTCTCGCTCAGGAAGGTAACAGTGTTATCGGGGCAGTTTACCCGTCGCTTACATATGATTCGCGCAACGACCCTTACAGCCCTTCTGCGGGCCAGCGAGTTAACACTTTTGTTGAAGTAAGTGGCCTTGGCGGCAACGAGAAATATTACAAGACCACAGCGGAATATACGGGCTACAGGGAAATTTATCTTGGGTTCGTTGGCATGTTCCATGCGAAAATCGGCAAGTCCGAAGGGTATGCCGAGAGGGAACTTCCAATCTTTAAACGCTTCTTCTTAGGTGGCGCCAGAAGCCTTCGAGGCTTTAACTTCAAGGATATAGGGCCAAAGGATGCGAGCGGAGATACTATC
>JAJRTC010000128.1 GCA_024278445.1 Nitrospirota bacterium | reverse complement strand
TTTTTGTATATTACTTTTAGAGCCTGCCATATAGTTATCGTAGATAAAAAATGTAGCGGAGTTTTTTATGTCGGGAATAGCCCCTGTCATTTTTTCCATGGCATGTTGTTGTTCGCTTTCCAGCTCCCTTACTTTACCCGTTTCGGCAAGGTAATGCCTGTTGGCCGTTGCGAGCGAACGTTGCTGTTCATCTTCCAGCGTTTTTCGGTGCCGCAACAACGGCTCTAAACCATATCTGAACATTTTCATTTATCCTATCGTTGCCTTTAATGCCTCGATAGATGCATCAAGAGATATTGATTCGTTCATCCCTTGCCTTAAAAAAGTATTCATCGCGTCTACCTTCTTAACAGCCGCGTCTATTTTCGGGTTGGAACCTGCAACATAGGCACCTATATTTATAAGATCTTCGGCCTCGCTGTATACGGAATATAACCCTTTAAGTTTTTCTGCATAGCTTCTGTGTTCTTCCGATGCCACGTCTACCATTACACGGCTTATCGAGTTTAACACGTCGATAGCAGGGTAATGTCCCAACGACGCAAGCCTGCGGGAGAGGAGAATATGACCGTCGAGTATGGCTCTTGCCGCATCGGATATAGGTTCGTTTATATCATCTCCTTCAATTAATACGGTGTATAAACCGGTTATGGAACCTGGCCCGTCGCTTGTTCCCGCACGTTCTAAAAGTTTTGGCAGGGCGGCGAAAACAGATGGCGTATAACCTTTGGTTGCAGGTGGTTCACCTACGGATAATCCAATCTCACGTTGGGCCATGGAAAACCTTGTGAGAGAGTCCATCATCAAAAGAACGTTTTTACCTTGATCCCGAAAATATTCGGCTATGGCCGTGGCCACAAAGGCACCGCGCATTCTTACAAGGGGAGGATTATCAGACGTCGCCACAACGACTACCGATTTTTTCATCCCCTCCTCACCCAAGTTGTTTTCTATAAACTCGCGCACTTCACGGCCTCGCTCGCCTACCAGCGCTATCACGTTTACGTCTGCCTGCGTATACTTTGCCATCATTCCGAGAAGGATGGATTTACCTACACCGGTTCCGGCAAGAACTCCGATTCTTTGCCCCTGGCCGATTGTGAAAAGGCCGTTAATGGCACGCACGCCCAAGTCTAGCGGTTCACGAATTCTGCGCCGCGTTAAAGGGTGGGGTGCCGGCCCATATAACGGGTGTTCTTCCTGTCCTGCGATCGGCCCTTTATTATCTATAGGTCTTCCAAGCCCATCCACTACGCGTCCTAATATGGAATCTCCAACATTCACGGTGGCAGACTCGCTTCTAACGGCTATATGGCAACCGGGCGATATGCCGTGGAGTTCACCTAGTGGCATCATAAGAATTCGGTTATCGTTAAAGCCTACTACCTCCGCACCTATCGGTTTTGATGAGTTGTTGGGATATATGTCGCATACGCCGCCTATAGCAAGGTCGGGGCCTATACCTTCAACCACGAGGCCCACAACTCTTGCCACTTTGCCGGAAACTTTTATAGACCGGCTTTTCGTGAGGGAGGATGTGTATTTTTCAAAATCGATATCAGGCATCGGCATTTGCTTCACCTTCTTCTTTTGCAGGGCTCTCTTGCATTGTTTTGATGAAAGATTCACGTATAGCTTCTAACTGTGTTTCTATTCGTGCGTCGATAGAGCCTATGTTGGTTTCGACCATGCATCCGCCACGCGTTATGAGCGGGTCTGCCTGAAAACTTACATTTTCACTGCTTTGGATATCTTTGCGAAGATCAGGCTTGAACTCCTCAGCCTCGGCCATATCTTCCGGGTTCACCCTGATATTCACGTTTTCCCGCGCCTTAAGGGTTAAGACGGCCTTCCGTATAACCGTGCGGACAAGGGTGGGGTTCTCTTGAATTTCAATTCCCAAAACCGTGCGGGCCACACTTATGACAAGGTGAATCATCTCCTCTTCCGATTTTTCATAGAATGTGCGTCGCACTTCCTTGAGTTCTTTTATAAGTTCACGGAAGGTGTTAATTAAAGGTTCTGTTTCACTTAAGCCAGCTTCATATCCGCTTTTTCTCCCTTTTTCAAAACCGTCGGCTTCCGCCTTGGCCTCAATTGTGCTGACCTCGGCTCTTGCGTTACGCAAAAGTTCCTCCGCCTCATCGAGCGACTTGCTAAGAATCTCTTCTTTACGTAGCCCGCCTTCGTAAGCAAAATCAAATCCGCCAGCTATAAACTCGTCGGTTGCCCCGCTTCCGAATTTTTCCGGTTTAAAAAGCACGTCCCTGATTTCCTTTGGGGAGTCTGCATCAGACGTAAAGTCGTTTAGCACATAGTCGCGCGAGTTCTCAGGCGGGTTTTCTTTCTTGAATATTTTAGACAACGTCTTCGCCTCCACCCGCGATGACTATTTTGCCTTCTTCTTCCATACGTTTTACAACGCTTAATATGCTTTGCTGGGCTTTTTCTACGTCTGTAATACGCACAGGGCCCATGGCTTCCAAATCTTCTTTCATCATAAGGGCCGCACGTTCAGACATACTGCTGAATATCTTTTCTTTCAACGGTTCGGTGGCGGTTTTTAATGAAATCAGAAGTTCGTCGGAGTTAACCTCTTTGAGAATCGCTTGCATGCCGCGATCATCGATTTTGAGAAGATCTTCGAACACGAACATGAGTTGACGTATACCTTCAGCCAGTTCAGTGTTTATAGATTCGATTTCAGATAAAACGTTCATTTCAGTGGCGCGATCCATGCTGTTTATAATTTCGGCAACCGCTTCAATTCCACCTATCTGGCTTCCTTCCATAGTTCCGGCGGAACGGAATTCGTTGCCCAAAGCCTGGTCCAGTTCCTTGATAACACCTGGGGGGATACGCTCAAGGGTTGCGATGCGATATGAGACATCCGGCTGAAAACTTTCCGGCAGTTCCTTGATTATCGCCGCGGCATGGGGCGGGTCTACATGAGATAAAATAATGGCGCATGTCTGCGGATGTTCATGGCTCAAAAAGCTGGCTACGGTTTTAGGATCAAGGCTCCTTACCGCGTCAAGCCCGCCTCCCAGGTCGGCTTCGGCTTCGTCTGTGCCACTTATCTTGTCCATGATCTCAGCCGCTTTTTTCGGGTCGAGAGTATTTTCCAGCATTTTGCGCAGGAAATCGCGGCCTCCAGAAAGATATCCCCCCTTGCCGGATTCCATTATGTCTACAAACTCTTCTAACACGTTGTCTACTTTTTCAGAGGAAACAGACCCCATGGCGCTCATGAAAGAGGAGAGCTTGTGTATTTCCTGTTCATCGAGATGGGCGAGAACCTGGCCTGCAAGCTCGTCTCCCATAGATACTAAAAGCATGGCCGCTTTTTCAGGGCCGGTCATTCTTTTGTTGTCAAAAACCATTTTTAAAACTCGTATACGTTATAGATTTTGTAAATTAATCGTAAAGCTACTTTTTGGATCGCAACCATTCACGAACCATTTCAGCCGCTATTTTGGGGTCAGATTCAAACAGCTGAGTCACCTTGGCACGATAATCTATGCTCTCGTCTGGAGTGGCGGCAACACCCAACTGCTCCTCGACTTCACGCACGGTTTGCGGGAAAGCTCGCAGGGAATCCATATCACGGCTGGTGGCGGTGATCCAACCCATCACGGGCCGCAGAACAAACATGAAGATGATTACAGCTAAAGCGCCCATACCTGCGTATTTTATAATTTCTCCATAAAACTGTCTATCAGCTTCGGTGCTTGCCTCTTCTATCTCATCGGCAAACCTGGAATTGTCGAACGGAGAAGATTTTACGGTTACAACATCGCCACGCTTGGCGTCTACCCCGGCGGCGGCGGAGATAAGGTCGGAAAGTTGCTTTATCTCCTCGTCGGAGCGCGGGATAAACTGCCTTTCCCCTTCGTCCGTAGTCTCGTATTTGCCGTCCACTATAACAGCTATAGATAGTCTTTTTATGTCTCCCACCGGAGCGACTATGTGTGATACGACCTCGTTTATTTCGTAGTTCACCGTTTCTTGCGTATTATTGGATGTCGCAGGTTTGCCCGACGTCACGCCGGAACTCTCTCCTCCCGGGAGGTTGCTCTGGGCACCTGGCACTCCGAAAGGTGATTGGGCTCCCATCGATTTTGATTCCGACCTCTGTTCGCTTCTCGCCACCTGGCTATTAGGATCAAACGTTTTTTCCGTGCGCTCCGTGCGTGTGAAATCGATATCGGCGTTAACCCGGGTAACGATTTTCCCTATGCCGACAACGTTCTCCAGCATACTGGTGATACGTTTTTCCAATCCTTTTTCAAGCGTTTTGCGATGTTCCATTTGTGTCGAGGATAAACGCGCCGTTTCGTCCGACGGTTCACCGCCAGAGAGGAGCGTGCCTTCCGTGTCTACTATAGTTACGTTTTCCGGGCTCAGGTTTTCAACACTTGATGCCACGAGGTGGGCGATGCTTTTTACCTTTCCCTTTTTAAGCCGGGTTCTTCCGGCCATTTTGAGAACTACTGTGGCAGTCGGGTTATCTTCTTTATCTGTGGCGAAAATTTTCTTTTTGGGAGTGGCGATGTGTACCCTTGCCGATTTTATTTCTCTTAACTGGCTTATAGTGCGGGCAAGCTCACCCTGAAGGGCGCGTTTAAAATTGAGTTTTTGCACAAACTCGGTCATGCCGAAAGTTGAGTTGTCAAATATCTCAAACCCGATGGTGCCACCCGACGGCAGACCTTCTGTCGCCAAAGCGAGCCTTAGCTTGTGAACTTGTCCCGCTGGAACCATAATGGCGTTGCCTTCTCTTTCCAGGCGATATGGAACGCCGTCTTCCGAGAGCTTCTGCGTTACGGATTGTGCGTCAGTTGCGTCGAGGCCTGAGAACAGTATCTGGTAGTCAGGCTTGTTAGCCATATACGCAACAGAGAGTATCCCGAGAAAACAAACAATGGCGACGGCGATTATGGCTCCACGCCGTGAGGCGTTAAGGCCCTTGTTAGCCTCAACTATTTGCGCCCATGTTGTGTTCAGAAATTCAAACATCTTTAAATTCTCCCGTTAGTAGATGTTATCTTTGGCCCATCTCAATTGCTTTTTGTGCCATCTGTTTGGCCGTGTTAGCCGCCATGGCGTTTGCCTCATATGCGCGTGAGGCGCTTAGCATGTCTACCATTTCTTCCATCATGTTTACGTTGGGCATGGCGATATAACCGTTTTCGTCCGCGTCAGGATGCGATGGGTCATACAGCATTCTGGGTGCCGAACTGTCTTCCTTTATTTGAGTTACCTTAACTCCCCGAATGGCGCTATCCACCGCATTTGCAAACGAGCCGGGTTTATTGAGAGACACCGCCTGAACCACAACGGACTTGCGCTTGTATGGCCCGCCTTCCGGTGTTTTTGTGGTGTTTATGTTCGCAAGATTGCTTGAAACCACGTTTAGCCTCGTCCGCTGAACGGACATACCGCTCGAACTTATTTTTAACGCTGAGAAAAGATCCATTTTTAAAAACCTCCAAACTTAAATATGGCTTCATGTTGCGCCATTAAAAACTTCCCAAGCCGGTTAAAGCTGATCTATCTGTTAAAATTATTTCCAATGTAAAAAATCTTATGCTCATCTACTTCCTCTTCCCTTGAGGGGTCCTAAAATCATTCCCAGGTGTCTTCTGAATATTGACGTTATCGTTTGAAAGTTCAACGCGGTTTCTGCGCTCGTCATAACTTCGGTTTCAAGGTTCACGGTATTGCCGTCTTCACGTGCGCCAGATAGTTTAACGGTGTAATCTGGCGTAACGCCGTATACGCCACGTCCTTTTGTGGGCATATGGGCAGGGTGTGTTTCTTTCATCGCAAAACCCCGGCCTATAGCTGATGCCAGGTTTTTTTCAAAATCGACTTTTGCCGCTTTATAGCCTGGAGTTTCGGCGTTTGCTATATTTGCGCTGACAGCGTTCTGACGGGCCACAAGCCCATCGAGAGCTTTTTGCATATACCCGAATTCACGAATTTTATATATATCGCCCATTTTCAACCTGTTAACATTTTTATGGCGTCAAATTTCCGGCGTTTACCGGCTTGTTGACTATATTGAGCAAGGGATGTGCCAAAGGCAAGATAACGATAGAATTGAGTGGCAGTTATGCGCTCGACATATGGTAGTAGATTGCTGAAAAAATCGCCAAGTTGTCATTCTGAGGAGCCTTTAGGCGACGAAGAATCTCATAACCTATAGTATACTTATCCATTTTACAGGAAGGGTTTTTATGGTTTTCGGTCTGTTTGGAAGGAAAAAAGAGGAGCCGCTGGAAGAGTCGGCAAAGGTTAGCGAAGAAAATTCCGCTGACGAAGTTCAGCCTAAAAAGTCGGGATTTTTCAAAAGGTTATCTACTGGCCTTACAAAAACGCGGAAAAACCTGAACGACGGGTTCGACCGGCTCGTAGGCTCCCACGCAAAACTTGACGACGATTTTATGGACGAGTTGGAAGAAGTTTTGCTCTCTGCCGATATCGGCGTGGATATAACCATGCGGATAGTCTCCAACCTGCGGCTTGACGTTAAAAAGAACCTGCTAAAAGATACGGCGCAGGTTGTAGCGTTTGTAAAAAAAGAACTGGTGGCGATTATCACACAGGATGTGACCGATCATGCCATTGAAACCGACGAGAAACCATATGTTGTGCTGGTGATAGGCGTAAACGGCTCCGGCAAAACCACAACCATCGGCAAAATGACGGCCAAACTCACAGCCGAAGGGAAAACGGTTCTCGTTGCCGCCGCCGACACGTTTCGTGCCGCCGCGATCGACCAGCTAGAGGAGTGGGCTAAACGGTCAAACGCTGATCTGGTGCGTCATCAGCCGGGGTCAGACCCTTCTGCCGTCGTGTTTGACGGGTTAAAGGCGGCCACGGCGCGAGGGCATGACGTGATGATTGCAGACACGGCAGGCAGGCTTCACAACAAGGCTAACCTGATGGAAGAGCTTAAGAAAATCAAAAAAATAATGGGCCGGGAAAACCCCGGTGCCCCGCACGAGACCTTGCTTGTTCTGGATGGTGCCACAGGGCAGAATGCCGTTAATCAGGCGCGTGTTTTCCATGACGAAGTTGGCGTGACAGGCATTGTGCTAACCAAGCTAGACGGCACAGCAAAGGGCGGCGTTGTAATTAACATAATGGAGAAGCTTAGAATACCTGTAAAACTTATCGGGATAGGCGAGGGAATAGACGATCTTCGCGAGTTTGACGCAAAAGATTTTGTGGACGCTATTTTTACAGGTGTGGCGGTCGGGACGGATGAGCAGGAATAGAAAACCCCCACCCTTTTGTGAGAGGGGAGTGGCTGGGGCTGAATAGTCTAAAAATGAGATTGCCACACGGAACGAGGTTTTGCTTGCAATTGCGAGGAGTATTTGAAGAACGCGACGCGGCAATCTCACTCACGGTTTAAACAAAATATCTACGCTTGCTTTGCTTCCCCGCGATAACAAAATGCTGGTTTTTATGTGTAACTGTTTTCACTTTTTTTGCGTCCAAAACCTCTCTAATACCTTGCGATCCAATTTATCCTATTGAAAAACTTTTAAATACAGATTTTTGCTTTTTTTTCGTTTACATTTGGAGTCAGTTTTATATAATGAGTTTCAATACCGCATGAAAAACGCGGATGACAGAGCGGGGCGAAAAGGTTTTCGCCCCTTAGTCGTTAACCACTTTTTCGAGGAATCGAACATGGCCAAGGAAGCAGACGACAAAAAACGGGCGCTGGATAACGCATTTACACAGATAGAACGCCAGTTTGGAAAAGGGGCCATTATGCGCCTTGGCGGCGATTCTGGGCATATACAGTCTGTTCGCGCTATTTCAACAGGCTCCCTGTCTATCGATTCGGCGCTTGGCATAGGCGGCGTGCCGCGAGGGCGCGTCGTGGAGATTTACGGGCCGGAATCTTCCGGTAAAACGACACTTACCCTTCATATTATCGCCGAAGCGCAGAAAGCGGGCGGTCAGGCGGCGTTTATCGACGCAGAACACGCTTTCGACCCTACATATGCTAACAACCTGGGGGTGGATATCGACGATCTTATCATCTCACAGCCCGATAACGGCGAGCAGGCGCTTGAAATCGCCGAGGTGCTTATCCGTTCCGGCGGGGTGGATATTATCGTTATAGACTCCGTGGCGGCGCTGGTACCAAAATCGGAGCTTGAAGGCGACATGGGCGATGCGCAGATGGGCATACAGGCTCGCCTCATGAGCCAAGCCCTGCGGAAATTGACCGCCGTTATATCGAAATCCAATACCACCCTCGTTTTTATCAACCAGCTCAGGCAAAAGATCGGCATTACCTTTGGTAACCCGGAGACTACGACAGGTGGCAACGCGCTAAAGTTCTACTCGTCGGTGCGGATAGACATTCGCAGAATCGCCGCTATTAAAGATCAGGGTGAAAACGTCGGTGCCAGAACACGGGTGAAGGTTGTAAAAAACAAACTTGCACCTCCTTTCCGTGAGGCAGAGGTTGACATGGTTTTCGGAGAAGGTATATCAAAAGAAGGCGATCTTATCGATCTTGGCGTCCAGCATGGGCTTGTACAAAAGGCTGGCTCATGGTTCTCGTATGGCGAGGAGCGGATAGGGCAGGGGAAGGAGAACGCCAAGCGGTATATGAAAGATTATCCTGAAACGGCGTTGGAACTTGAAAACAAGCTACGCGAGAAAATGGGTTTGCCGCAGGTGGAGGGTTCAACAAAAGAAAGCAAAGAACCTAAAGAGAGTGTCGCCACGGCGTAATATCGGCTGGTTTATCGCCCGGTGTCTTATTTATAGCTCCGGGCGTTTTTTACGCTAAACATACATGCCTGCATACCACAAAGGTTCAAAAACTCGCGCCAAAACGAAGATCTCATGTTTCGATCAGGCGGTTAGATATTTATCGTTTCGTGACCATTCCGTTTTTGAACTGACAAATAAATTAAAGGTTAAGGAATACGTAAACGACGAAATTTCTGAAACTCTGGACAGGCTGATAGAGGGGGGGTATCTTGATGACGCGGTCTACTCTGCGAGATATGCCTCTTTCAGGGTCAACAGAATGCGGATGGGCCCAAAACGCGTTGTTGTGGATTTAAAACGGAAAGGTTTTTCCGAGGTGGATACGATGGCCGCGCTTTTTGAAGTTTATGGAGATGACGATAGCGAGCGCAACGTGGCTATATTGGCGGCGGAAAAAAAAATCCGTTCGTTCAAAAAAAGCATGGAAAAGGATTTGATGAAACAAAAATTGTACGATTACCTTGTGCGCCGTGGTTTTTCGTCCGACGTTTCACGAAGGCTCGCCCTCGACGGGTTCGATGAGATTTTAAATAAAAATGATAGATTTTAACTGGATTATAGCTTTTTATGCCGCTCTTGCTGGTGTGTGTGTCGGCAGTTTTTTAAAGGTTGTCATATATCGCATGCCGATGAACATGTCTGTGGTCAGCCCAGGGTCGCATTGCCCGGAGTGCGGGTCGCCGGTCAGGTTTTACGACAACATCCCGTTACTAAGCTGGCTCCTTCTTATGGGTATTTGTCGTGATTGCGGTGCAGGCATTTCATCCAGATACTTTTGGGTCGAGTTTTTAACCGGAGCGCTAAGCTTCGGCGTTGTGGCAAAATACGGAGTTACTATAGAGTCGCTTATTCTTCTTCTCGTCGTTTGGGGCCTTGTCGCGATAACTTTTATAGACCTGGATTTTCAGATTATTCCAGACGAGATTAGCATAGGCGGCTTTTTGCTGGCGTTGGTTCTCTCGCCTTTTATGCCGGTTGAGTTTGCAGGTGCTATCGTCGGCGCACTTGTTGGCGGTGGAATTTTTTATGCCCTCGCTATTTTATATCCGGGCGGAATGGGCGGAGGAGATATAAAACTCATCGCCGCTATCGGAGCTTTTTTAGGGTGGAAAATGGCGCTCCTCACCATAGTTTTAGGGTCTTTCGCAGGGGCGGTTGTCGGCATTGCCGCCATGACGCTGTTTGGCAAAACCAGAAAAGATAAAATTCCGTTCGGGCCGTTTTTGGCGCTTGGCGCTTTAGTATCTATCTTTTTTGGAAACGAGATGATAACAGCTTATCTTTTCGCGTTCGCTTAAATTACTTGCGTTAGATGTTTGACCGGCGCGATAAATCTTCTAACCTAGACGCCGTAATTCTAAGCTTCGATGAAAGAATGTGCGAGAGGTTGCGATATATTTTTCCTGCGGTATTGTCATCGCAACGTAGTAGCGAAACCTGGTGAAGAACGAGCGTCTGGCAATCTGTTTCTGCGGTTGCAGACGCAGAACGTGGGCCGCCGTCGATTATTCCCATTTCTCCTAACACGTCGCCCCGCTTCATCATGCTTATGATAATTGACCCCGTGTCAGATGTTGCCCGTGATATGCGGATATCTCCTGAAATAATCAGATACATTTCACGCGCCACTTCACCTTCGTTAAAAATAACATCCCCTTTTTTATATTTTCTTATCTGGCATACCTGAAGAAGCGTGTATATCTGGGAATTGTCGAGATCAAAGAAAAAGGTAAAGCTCTCGCGATATTTTTGTAAAAGCCTTAACGTCTCCTCTGTTATGGCTTTTCCTTCGTTTTCAAAAAAACTTTCGTTTACGATTTCATCTAATTGATCTGCGAAAGCCTGAATCGATTGAAGCCGCAAGTGAGGATCTTTGTTAAGGCATATGCTGATGATCGCCGCAACCTTATCGGGGATGGATGGGTTCAGTTCCTTCATCGGCTGTGGTGTGGAACGCAAGATTTTTTCGTAAAGGTTAAATGGAGTATTTGCCACAAAAGGTTTTGTGCCTGTTAAAAGTTCATAGGCTACAATGCTCAACGAGAAAAGATCGCTTCGTCCGTCAACTTGGGCCTTGTTTATCTGCTCAGGCGACATATAGTATGGAGTTCCGCCGGAAACCTGCGAATCGTACTCCTTTATTTTGATGCTGGTGGCTTCCGATGCCACTGCCACGCCAAAATCCATAAGTTTGGCCTGGCTGTTTGGCAGAAGCATTATGTTGGAAGGTTTTATGTCTCTATGGATAATTCCTCTCTGGTGCGCCTGATGCAGTGCTCTTGCGATTTGAATAAGTATGTCCAGCTTTTCTCGAAGTTCAAGTTCCGGCTGGCCTGTCTTGATTAGTTTGTCAAGCGTAACACCTTCTAAAAGCTCCATCACAAGGTAGCTTAAATGGCCTTCCTGCCCTGCGTCGTATACCGTAACGAAGTTTGGATGAGATAGCTGGCCAGATATTTGCACTTCCCGTTCAAACTGGCGCATAACGGTTTCCGGTTTGATTTTTGCCCATGAAGGGTCTGAAGTGTCTGTGATTTTTATTGCGACATCCCGGCCTATCAGGTTGTCGGTCGCTTTATATATCTTGGCCATGCCGCCCTTGGCGATCATACTGCAAAGATGGTATCGGCCTATATATTCCGGTGCTTCCACCTGTTTTAATTCTTCCTCGACCATAATAAAGAAAACCTGTTTTAAATCACAATTATTCGAACCTATTATACATTGAATTGTTTTCTATGTGCTTGATAAACGTTATAGAATGAGTTATAATTCACACGTGAACATATATTCATATATAGGCTATGAAGAAACAAAAGGATACCTGTGAAACCAGGCTGACAGATTCATCAGCCGTAGAACATGTTGTGGAGCGCCTCTCCGGCGAGAGAGAACTGGCTGGAATGGCGGAAATGTTCAAGGCGCTGGCGGAGCCTACGCGGATAAAGATTATAGAGGCTTTGTCTTTGCGGGAGCTTTGCGTGTGCGATTTATCCGTAGTTCTTGGCATGTCACAAAGCGCGACCTCTCATCAGCTAAGGCTCCTGCGCCACTTGGGGCTGGTTCGGTTCCGTAAAGCCGGAAAGGTATGTTACTACAGCCTTGATGACGACCATGTGTCAGAGCTTTTATCTGCCGTGCGGGAGCATAACCTGCACAAACGGGAAAAATAGCAGTATGGATGACGCAAAATGAGTTTACTTATAGATATTGCCATCTCGGCGTGGGGTCTGCTTAAAGACTCCGCCATTTTTATATTGGGAGGATTCCTGCTTGCGGGAGTTATGAAGGTTTTCCTGCCAATGGATATTGTGGGGCGTTTTTTGGGCGGGCCAGGGTTGAGGCCCGTTGTCAGGGCGTCTGTAATTGGCATCCCGCTTCCGCTTTGCTCTTGTAGCGTATTGCCATCTGCCATGGCTTTGCGGAAAATGGGTGCCTCCCGTGCCGCCACAAACGCTTTTCTTATCTCCACCCCGGAATCTGGTGTTGATTCTATCTCGATTTCATACGCTCTTCTGGATCCTATAATGGCGATATTTCGTCCTATTGCCGCTTTTATCACCGCCTTAACGGCAGGCGTTTTGGAAAATGTTTTTGGTGTTAAGGAAAACGAGGCGGAAAAGGGCGCAGACCCTCTTGCCGATGATGACGATTATTGCGGATGCAGTTCTTCCTGCGAAACCCCAAAACCTGAAAACAAATTCATTGAAGGGATTCGTTACGCCTTTTTTGATCTTATGGACGATCTTGCATTCTGGATGGTTATAGGGCTTCTTTTAGCCGGAGTGATATTAACTGTTATTCCGGATAACTTTTTTGCGGGGATAGCGGGTGAAGGCTATCTTGCCATGCCTATAATGCTTTTTGTCGGTGTGCCGATGTATATTTGCGCCACATCGTCTACCCCGATGGCGGCCGCTCTTATAATGAAAGGTTTGTCTCCTGGCGCGGCTCTTGTTTTTTTGCTTGCAGGGCCTGCCACAAACATAGGTGGCATAATGATTATACGAGATTTTATGGGTAAACGGTCGGCAGTTCTCTATCTTGTTTCGATAGCCGTCTGTTCTATTGTCCTTGGGGTGTCGCTTGACCTTCTCTATTCGGCGCTTGATATTGACCCCATGGCCACGATAGGTTCTGCGTCAGATATTTTTCCAGACGTTGCAGAGACTTTTGGAGCGGTAATGTTTACGCTTCTTGCAGGTCGTGCGCTCTTAAAAAAAGGGTGGGGCAAAGTTTGCAATTTTACGGCAGGGGAGGGTAAAATTGCCAAAAGCTAACTGCGAAAATCAAAATTTGCGTTTACAGAAAGACAGCTTCAGGTCTTTAAAAACCTTTACAGTTGTCAGCAATGACATTCCGCGTTCACTCAATGACTGGTAGATGTCACACCTTGTCATCCTGAACCGAAGGTGAAGGATCTCGTTTTTACATGGGATTGCCGCGTCGGCTTATAGCCTCCTCGCAATGACGCCAAGTAGAGCTATGTCGCCGCAATTTCAGATAAGCTCCGAATATTGCGAGGCCAATTCGTAACCTCTTTTTCCATTCTGTAAATGCAAGTTGTGATCAGTGCAACTAACCTGGCACTTAAAAAACCTACTTTGCCCGTTCCAGATATTTACCTTCAGCCGTGTCTACCCGTATTTTTTCTCCCACACTTATAAACTGCGGTACGGCTACGACTTTGCCCGTCTCCAGCGTTGCCGGTTTAGGTGTGCTTGTGATCGTGGCGGTTTTCATTACAGGTTCGGTTTCGGTAATTTGAAGTTCCACCACGCGAGGCAGTTCCACGCCGATAGGTTTTTCGTCGAAATATTCCACCTTCACTTTTGTGTTCGGTAAAAGGTAGTCCATCGCGTCGCCTAGAAGTTCTGTGCTTAAAAAGACCTGTTCATAGTTTTCGGTGTTCATGAAACAGTAGCCCGCAGGATCGTCATACAGATATTCCATCTCAATCTGTTCAAGCACGGCCCGCTCTATTTTTTCTTCCGTCCGCATACGGGTGTCTGTTTGAGTGCCTTGCAAAACGTTGCGAAGCTTCATCTGGGCATATGCGCCACCCTTGCCGGGTTTGACGTGTTCCACCGCCATCACTCGCCAGAGTTGCTTGTTATAAACTATCGCATGTCCTACTTTTATCTGGCCTGCGTTGATGAATACCGCCATTTCACACCTTTATTTACTGGTTTAAACCGTGCTTGTCATTTTTAATTATCGAAGAGCGTAATATACCTAATTTGGCACCTTTTTCACAAGGGTTAGTTGCGAGGGCCTGATTTTCTTAACTTGTGGCATATAAATAATTTTAGAAATTATGGCGGTATGCTATTCTTGAGCTAGCAAATAATTCAGGCGTTGGGGGCCATCCTGTTCTTTTTCGGATTCGCTCCGTGGCGCATATATGACGATACGTCTTGGGAGGAGTTCTATCTAATGGAAGCGTCGGATGGTATAAAAAAGGAACTGGTCGATATCGGCTTTCGGAATCTTAACTATGTATACAGCAACCTGTCTGCCCCGGCTCTTTATGAAGAAGCCGTAAGAAGGCGCGAAGGCTCCATATCCCACAGAGGGCCGTTTGTTGTCCGCACGGGGCAATATACCGGAAGATCGCCTAACGATAAATTTATCGTGCGTGAACCGTCGAGCGAAGATAACATCTGGTGGAGCGAGGTTAATCGCGATATAGGCGAAGATAAGTTCAACAATCTGCTTCACAGGTTACAGGCCTACTGGCAGGGCAAGGATATGTTTATCCAGGACTGTTATGGAGGGGCCGACCCTAACTACAGGATAGGAATAAGGGTTATTACCGAGGATGCGTGGCACTCCCTGTTTGCCAGAAATATGTTTATAAGGATTCCGAAAAAAGAAGATTTAAAAAATCACGCTGTAGATTTTACCGTGATAAACGCCCCGCGTTTTACGGCAGACCCTGAAACCGATGGCACGAATTCCGAGGCTTTTATAATAGTCCACTTCGGGAAAAAGATGATTATTATCGGTGGCACAAGCTATGCCGGTGAAATTAAAAAATCCATTTTCACAATATTAAACTATCTATTGCCGCAGAAGGGTGTGCTTAGCATGCATTGCTCGGCTAATATCGGCCAGAATGACGATGTCGCGGTTTTCTTCGGTCTCTCCGGAACCGGCAAAACTACTCTCTCCGCCGACCCTGCCAGACGTCTTATAGGTGACGACGAACATGGCTGGAGCGGCGACGGGGTGTTCAACTTCGAGGGTGGGTGTTATGCCAAGGTAATACGTCTCTCGCGAGAGGCGGAGCCGCAGATATATGACAACACCGAAAGGTTTGGCACCCTGCTTGAGAATGTCGCCATGGACTATGCCAATCAGCGCAGGGTTGATCTTAACGATGCGACTTTAACTGAAAACACCCGCGCCGCATACCCTATCACCGATGTCCATGTGCCTAACGCCGAGTTATCCGGCATGGGTGGGCACCCTGAAAATATTTTCATGCTAACGGCAGACGCTTTTGGTGTTCTGCCGCCAATATCGAAACTCACGCCGGAACAGGCAATGTATCACTTCATCTCCGGATACACCGCAAAAGTTGCCGGAACCGAACGTGGAATAACTGAGCCTGTCGCCACGTTCTCAACATGTTTCGGGGCACCATT
>JAJRTC010000127.1 GCA_024278445.1 Nitrospirota bacterium | reverse complement strand
TGGGTAGAGCCTTCCATCCACGCCACGGGCCGCTTTTTCCCATTCTTCTCTGGTTGGCAACCTTTTGCCCTGAGCCTTGCAATATGCTTCGGCATCGAAATAGGAAATCTCAACGGCGGGATGGTCGTCCTTGCCGTCGGGAGCTGGAAAATCGCTCATGAACTTCTTATACTGGGCGTTTGTTACTTCAAATTTATCAATTTTAAAAGACTTGACCTCAACTTCATGGAGATCAGGTCCGGACTTGAATTTTCCACCGGGCACTTCCACCATGGGAGCGCCGTCTGACCCCGCAAAGGATAACGGTATGAAAGTAAACACAGATACAAAAATTATTAGGCACAATGATTTAACAAAATTTTCCACATTAACCCTCCTTCAAAAGATCATGACAATATACAGCAACAGACGCATCAAGTCAGTGAAATTTTCAATTTTCCCGGTCTTTATAGCGATCATGGTTGCAGGTGTCCTTTTTTCAAGCGCTTTGTTAGACGTAAAAGTGGCGTTAGCGTCTGAAAAAACTTCGCCAGAGGTCGGTTTTGGGGAAAAATCCCAAGAAGCCATCTTGAAGGAGAACCCGCGTGACCCGAAAATAGGGGTTCTGGCTCCGATTTCGGGAGAACTCAAGGTGTTTGGTGAAGATGCCGTTGACGGAGCGGAACTTGCCTCTGACGAGCTGAACGCAAAAGGTGGAGTTAAAAACAAAGAGTTCGACCTTTTAGTTTACGATACGGGCGGCTCCATGCCTGGGGCAAGGCTTGGCGTTGAAACTTTCATTAAACATCGTGTTGTAGGTGTAGTTGGAGCCGCCACGGCGGAGGTAAGTTTTGCGTCCAATAAAGCGATAAACGAAAACCAGATGATCCTTATTTCTGCAGGGTCGCGCCGCAGGTTAGGTGACACAGGCCCCTACAATTTCCGCAATACCCTGAAAGATCAGGATGGTATAAGCGGGCTTATAAAACATATTGTTGAAAAAAACGGTTGGAAACGTTTCGCAATACTGACGTCGTTGGTAAACGATTATTCCATTAAACTTACGGCGGCGTTTAAGGCGTCAATTGCAAAAACCGACGCTAAGCTATCGCACGAGCTTTATTTTGTGTCATCCCAGATGAAAAACATGGTCGGTGACGAGACGAGCCTTTCCGCACAGGTCAAGAAGCTTCACGATAACACTCCGGATGCGCTTATTTACACAGGTGATGGAGACGAGGCGGCTGACCTTGTCAAGGAAATGAGAGCGCAAGGGATAGATATACCTCTTATCGGTGGTGAAGACCTTATGGCTCCCGCGTTTGCCGCGCTTGGCGAAAAGGCGGAGGGAACCCTTGTATATGGTGGATTCAACATACACTCCGACAAACCTAATGTGAAAAAGTTTGTGGACGCGTTTACAAAAAGATACAAAAGGCCTCCTTCGAGGCTTGCCGCGCTAAGTTACGATGCCTACATGCTTTTAGCCGATGCGATAAACAGGGCTCCTTCTTTGCGTCCCACGCATGTGCGTCTTGCTCTTCTTGACACCAAAGATTTTAGAGGGGTGACCGGCAGAGTTACCTTTGATGCGACAGGCGAGGCACAAAAAGATGTGTTCATTTTCAAATTCACGAAGTCTTCTGAAGGGGGGTATGGTTTCAAATGCATAGTCGATCCGTCCTGACATTCTCGTTTGCTGTTTTTCTTGCGTTTACCACTCCTGTTTTGGCGGGAAACGATGTTGATGGCATGGTTTTGGTGCCGGAAGGCGAGTTTTTGATGGGAAGTACGCCGGAACAGGTTAAAAAGTTAAAGGCGGTTTTTGGCAAAAGGGATTTCTATAAGGACTACTCTTTTGATAATGAAGCGCCGCAAAAAAAAGTGTGGCTTAAGGCTCTTTATATAGACCGGAGCGAGGTGACAAATGCCGAATACGCCAGGTTTATAAAAGCTACGGGCCACACACCGCCAAGGTCATGGGTTAACGGCAAATATGCCAATGGCAAGGGGAACCATCCTGTTTTATATGTCTCTCAAAAAGATGCCAGGGCTTACGCTAAATGGTGCGGAAAACGGCTTCCCACCGCTATTGAATGGGAAAAAGCGGCGCGTGGAGCTAATGGCCTTGTCTTCCCCTGGGGGAACGAGTTCGACCCATATAAGGCGGCCACCGCCGAGTCGGACATAAAGCTGATATTCGGCGCATTGTGTAGTATTAACAGCGCTAATATGGTGGGGATGGCCGAAGGCGACGTTAGCCCCTATGGTGTTCACGACATGGCGGGGAACGTTCGTGAATGGACTTCCACATATAGTCCTGAAGATAAAACGAAAGTTGCTGTTAAAGGTGGCTCGTGGCTCGACCTGCATGTGAACGCACGCGCGGCCCACACGGAATACGTTATGGCCGATGGCGTGAGCCACATAATAGGCTTCCGTTGCGTAAAAGACGTAAACGATGTCGCGGGTGATGACTTTTTTTAGATGATCTGTAAATAGTAAAGATGTTTAACAGGATATGGAAAAATCTGACTCTGGCGCTTTTAGTGGTCACGTTTGCGCCTATAGGCTATTTTCTGTATCAAAACCTTGAAACGGCCAAAGCATCTGTGGTGGATGGGGCGGCAAAACGTGTTTATCTAAACAGCGTTGTCCGCGCAAAAGATATTGAAGCCACTTTTTTAAAGACCCATGAGGACCTGGATTATCTTCGAGCCAACAGTGCAGTTATGACCCTTATGGCGATTCCACATGAAGAGCGCTTAAAATCTGCCTATTGGGTAGAACTGGCGACGCGTGAACTTGAACTTTTTCTGAATCTTAAACCGAGATACTCCCGCGTCGGGCTTTTAGACGAGTTTGGTGACGAGTTACTTGTGGTGTTCAGAACGGGAGACAAGGTCGTTTCGTTAGGTGAAACTAACAAACGTAACCGCGTAACCTCCCAATATTTCGTTAAAGCCGCCGAAGCCGTGGATTACTCCATTGTGGCCATTCCAATGAGAGCTTCCGCTCCATCCGGGCGTAGCATGAAGCAGGGCGCCCTTGTTCGTTATGCAACCAAAATGTTCGATAAAACTGACATGGCAAAAGGAGTTATTTATATAGACCTTAACGCCTCTGAGATATTAAGCAATTTAAGCCACGTTTCTTTTCAGCAAAGCCGGCCAGCCGCGATGGTAACGCATAAGGGAAACTACATATACAATCCGTTCGAAAAATCGAATAATGGCGAGGCACCTGTGCCAAGAGGCGCAACGTTACCTGAAAATGTTTCGTCGGAATTTGGGGGTGGCGTATCAGCGCAGATACTTTCCGGCAGGAATGGAATCATAACGGATGCACCTGGTTTTATCTTTGGTTTTTCGGCGATTTATCCGCAAGTAGGTTCGCGCGACTTTTTCTATGTGGTTTTCGACCGTTACTCCCGCAATAACTTTGCGCCTAAACTAAACGGAATAATGGAGCAGTATCTTTTGGGTGCCGTTGGCGCTCTTCTGCTTTGTCTGTTGGTTGCCGTGATTCTCTCATACACACTAACCAGAAATTTAAGTAAGCTCAGGGAAGGGGTCGAGATTCTTGGCCGCAGAAACCTGGCGTACAGGCTTGATATACGTTCGGGCGACGAGATAGAGGCGCTGGCCGAGGCGTATAACATGATGGCAGGCTCGCTTCAGGAGTATAGCGAATCGTTAGAGAAAAAGGTTGACGAGCGGACAAAACATATCAAAAAGGTTGAGCGCCAGTTGATGCAGGCGGAAAAACTTGCCGCCATCGGTTTTTTGGGCGCTGGCGTGGCGCATGAGGTGAACAATCCTATCGCTGTAATAATCACACGTCTTGAGCTTATGGCGAAGGATCTGGAAGCCGGAAAACTTGATACCTTAAAAAAAGATATCAATGTATTAAAAAATCACGCTAACAGGATAGGGAAAATTGCCGGCAACCTTCTAACATTCTCCCGCGACGGAGGAAAAGACGTTATTGCCGCCTCTCTTAACGAGGTTGTGGAGCGGGTAATGAGCTTGATAGAAATCCCCATGCGCCAAAAAGGGCTGGAAGTTAAAACCTCTTTGCAAGATGACTTGCCTCCTGTTCTGATAGATTCTTCAAGTATGGAGCAGGCGATATATAACATCGTATATAACGCTTATCAGGCGACGAGCCCTGGCGGTAAAATCGATATATCCACTACTTTGCATCATTCCGGACAAGTAAAACTAAAAATTAAGGACACGGGGCAGGGGATTCCTGCAGATGTGAAAGAGCGCATTTTCGAGCCGTTCTATACAACCAAAGGCGTTGGTGAAGGAACGGGCCTTGGCCTCTCTATAACATACGGCATCGTGCGGGATATGGGGGGCACCATAGAAGTTGAGAGCGAACCTGGTAAAGGAACGGCTTTTACCATTACGCTTGACCCCGCTACAAGGAAGAAAGCCGTAAATGAGTAATAACGAAACCGTGTTACTGGTGGATGACGAGCCTGCCCTGCTGGAGAGTTGCAGGCGTATACTGGAAAGCGAATTTAAGTGCGTCACCACAACAAACCCCAACGACGTGATGGCGCTGGTTCGCGAGCATAACCCTTCGGTGGTGGTGACCGATTATCTTATGCCGGGTAAAAACGGTGTTGAACTTCTAAACGAGGTGAGTGCCGAGTTCCCCGATATTCCGGTTGTTATGATATCTGCTTACGCCACAGTGGAAGGTGTTGTGGACGCTGTTAAAAAGGGAGCTTTTGATTACCTCACAAAACCGTTTTCGGCAGATCAGCTTCTTATAACCGTGCGGCGCAGTGTTGAGCGGTTAAGGCTTGCAAGGGAAAATGCAGGGCTTAAAGAAAAAATTCAGGATGACTTTTTTAACCGCGATTTTGTGGGCAAACATCCGAAGTTTTTAAAAGTTGTTGAGACTATAAAAAAGATAGCCGACACTGAGTCAAACGTTCTTATCGAGGGCGAAACCGGAACGGGCAAGGAACTTGCCGCACGCGCGATACATCTTAAAAGCAAAAGGGGAGAAGGGCCGTTCGTCGCTATAGATTGCGAAACGCTGACAGAAAGGATGCTTGGTGCTTCTGCCGGGGCAGAGACTACCGGTAAAAACATTTTAGAGAGTGTTAACGGCGGGACGATTTATCTAAAGCAGATAGAAAGCCTTGACATGGGAAGTCAGGCGAGGCTCCTTGGCGTTTTGCAGGAGGGAAAAGTTCGCCTGGGCGATGAGCTGAAATGGGCATCTTTTAACGCCCGCGTCATTACTTCCACATCGTCCGATTTGAGAATCGCCGTTGATGAGAAAAAATTGCGGGAAAACCTTTACTACTGCATAAACGTAATAAACATTAGCATCCCCCCATTGCGGGAGAGGTTAGAAGACATTGGCATATTGGCCGACAATTTTATAAAGATAAGGGCCGCCTGCAACAGCAGGGTAATGACATTAAGCTCCGGTGCCTTGGGCAGGCTTATGGAATACAATTGGCCCGGCAACGTGCGTGAGCTTAAAAACGTGATTGATAGCGCCATTTCACTTGCCGAGGGAGATACCCTGCTGATAAAACATCTTCCTGAAAAGGTGATAAACGCAAACAGAACGTTTAGCCTTTCATTTAAAGAGGCTAAACAAAAGTGGATGAAAGGTTTTGAGAAAACTTACCTTGAAAACCTTCTTTTAAAAAATAATGGTAATATAACCCGCGCTTCTGAGGACTCCGGGATAACCAGGATGTCTCTTTACAGAATGTTAAAAAGAACCGGCCTCGCAAACCGCCAGTCGCTTTTTAAACGCCCTGTTTCAGGTAAAAGTGATAGAAAAACTGGCGACAGGCCTGGAAAATAGTAGCGCCTGATTTTAGAAAATTAAAATTCGCAACAGGATAATGTGAAACATGTTTAATACAGAAAAAGTAACGCCATGAGCGCCATAGATTTTATGATGGGGACACACAACCACCAGCCCGTGGGTAACTTTGGCCATGTTTTTGAGGAAACATATGAAAAGTGCTATAAACCACAGTTGAACGTGTTAAACGACCATCCGGGCGTTCGTTTGGCTCTGCACTACACCGGGCCGCTTCTTGAATGGATAGAGAAAAATCACCCCGAATATATAGACATGATCGCCAAAATGGCGGAACGAGGGCAGGTTGAGATATTGTCCGGCGGGTTTTATGAGCCGATTTTATCCGCCATTCCTGAAGACGACGCCGTTGGGCAGATCGTTATGATGAACGATTATATTAAAAAGCGTTTCGGTGTAACTCCTGCTGGCATGTGGACGGCAGAACGGATATGGGACCCGGCCCTGCCAAAAATAACAGCGCAAGCAGGAATAAAATTTACACTGCTTGACGACACTCATTTTTATTACACCGGGCTAGAGTCTAAAAATATGTTCGGCTATTACATGACCGAAAAACATGGCTCCACGTTGGCAGTTTTTCCTATCGACAAAAATTTGCGATACACCATTCCGTTTCGTGAACCGAACGAAACCATAGATTATCTGAAGCGTGTAAAAGACGACCTCTCCGCGCAAGGGGTGACATATGGCGACGACGGCGAAAAGTTTGGCAGTTGGCCGGATACGTACAAGTGGGTGTATGAAGAAAAATGGTTGCACAATTTTTATTCGGCGCTGGAAGAAAACCAGGATTCCATTCGCACAACACATTTTTCCGAATACCTTGACCGGCATAAGCCAACCGGCAGGATCTACATCCCTATGGCTTCTTACGAGGAAATGATGGCATGGACGCTTCCTGCCGAATCGGGCGAGTTGTTTGAGCGCGTGATTCACACAATATCGGACATGGGGAAAAAGGATGAGTGGAAGCCGTTCATCCGTGGAGGGCTTTGGGATAACTTCCTTGCCAAGTATGACGAGTCGAACAGGATTCATAAAAAGATGTTGTATGTATCTAAAAAAATAGCCAAGGCCCAAAAAACTCCGAAGAAGGCCATCGAAACGGCCAAGCGACATCTCTACCAGGGGCAGTGCAATTGTGCTTATTGGCACGGGCTTTTTGGCGGACTTTACTTAAACTATCTGCGCCACGCTCTCTACGGGTGTCTCATCGAGGCAGAAAAAATAATAGACAACGCTACCCACAAAACAAAAACATGGGTAACAGCTGAGCGGATAGATTTTGATATGGATGGAGACGACGACGTTCTGCTTGAAAACAAAAATATAAACGCATATTTTGATCCTGATTACGGTGGTTCGCTTTTCGAGTTCGATTACCGCCCTGCCGCTTTCTCGCTCTCAAATACTCTAACTCGCAGAAAAGAGGCTTATCACCACAAGATAAGAGAGCATGCAAGCGGCGGAAGCGGCGATGGTGGCGACCCGCCCGCCTCCATACACGACATTGTGAAGCTAAAGGAAAAAAACCTTGCGGACTGGTTGCAGTACGACAAAACTTTGCGCCGGTCTTTTCAGGATCATTTTTTAAGTGACGATGTAACGCTTGAGCTTTTTCATAAGCAGGAGTTTAATGAACTTGGCGATTTTGTGGACGGGGCATATGAAATCACTGAGCTTAAAAACGGAAAAGGCAAAGCTTCGGTAACTCTTTCCCGCCGTGGGCTTTTACATTCAGGTGGCGGCCATCATCCCGTTACGATTACCAAAACATTTTCGATGGACAAAAAAACCTCGCAGGTTAACGCGGAATATGAAGTTACGAACTATGGCGCGGAGAGGGTAGAGTGTGTCATGGGAGTTGAGTTTAACTTAACCCTGCTTGCAGGAGACGCAAAAGACCGCGTATGGATTTTGGAGGGGAGCGAGAAACAACCTGTTTTGCTCGATTCCGGTGAAAGTAAAAATGTGCAAGCTATCGGAATGCGTGATGGCTGGGCCGGGTTTGAGGTGGGCCTTGCGTTATCTGAACCCATGGATATATGGCACTTTCCCGTAGAGACCGTGTCTCAGTCTGAATCCGGTTTTGAGCGTACCTATCAGGGGTCTTGCATTTTGGTAAAACGAAAAATTTCCTTGGCACCATCGTCCTCAATCCTGTTTAATATCACCCTTTCGGTGAAAGCCAACGGGTAAGTCGATAAACAGTTAAAAGTAAAAAATGAAAATTGTAAAAACTTCCGAAAAAGTTTTCGGACGCGTCATGAAAAAACTCGACTCGCGCATGTCATATGGCCCGACCGGTGTTGAGGATATTGTTTCCGACATTATTGCCGCCGTAAAAAAAAGGGGCGACACCGCGCTACTGTCGTATACCAAAAAACTTGACCGCGCCTCATATAGCACGCGCACCATAAAAGTCTCCAAAGCGGAAATATCCGGCGCCAGGAAAAAGTGTGACCCGAAGGTTGCAAGAGCTATAAAAATATCGGCTGAGAGAATAAAAAAGTTTCACGAGAAACAAAAAGACAAATCATGGTCATACAGGGCCGACGGTGCGCTTCTGGGGCAAATGATTCGCCCGTTACCATCTGTCGGGTTATATGTTCCGGGCGGTCTTGCGGCCTACCCCAGCTCCGTTCTCATGAACGCCATACCGGCGAGGATAGCAGGGGTAGACAGGATAGTTATGACCACACCCACACCGAACGGCGAGATAAACCCGCATGTTCTGCTGGCGGCGGACGTGGCGGGTGTTGACGAGATATATAAAATAGGAGGGGCGCAAGCCGTGGCGGCGCTTGCATACGGCACGAAAACGATAAAACCTGTCGATAAAATCGTTGGCCCCGGCAACGCGTATGTCGCCGAAGCTAAAAGACAGGTTTACGGCAAGGTCGATATCGACATGATTGCGGGCCCAAGCGAAATTTTAGTTCTGGCAGACGATACCGCAGACCCCGCTTTCATAGCGGCCGATCTTTTGTCGCAAGCCGAGCATGACGAAAACGCGTATCCGATTCTTGTTACGACGTCGCCTGCGCTGGCAGAGAAGGTAAAAAAAGAGTTAACAGCACAAATCAAAAAACTTGGGCGCACGGAAATACTAAAAAAATGCCTCTCGAAAAACTGTTATGCATTTATCGTAAAGAGTATAGAAGAAGGGCTTAACGTATCTAACCGGTTCGCGCCGGAACATATGGAGATAATTACAAAAGGCGCAAATAGCCTTGCAGAGAAGATCACTAACGCAGGCGCCATTTTCGTTGGGCCATGGACTCCGGAGGCCATAGGCGACTATGCGGCGGGGCCCAACCACGTTTTGCCCACGGGTGGAACCTCACGATTTTTCTCTCCGCTAGGGGTTTACGATTTCATGAAACGGACAAGCCTTATATCGTTCTCAAAAAAAGGGCTAATGGCGTTGGCTGGCCCCGTGATAGATTTTGCAACGGAGGAAGGCCTCACCGCACATGCAAACGCGGTTAAGGTCAGGCTTGAGAAAGGTAAAAAATGAACCCGTCAGATTTTGTCCGCTCCTGCGTAAAAAAACTTTCGGCATACCATGTAGATCCCGTTCCGGCCGATGTTGTGTTGGATGCCAACGAGTCAAGCTATGCTCTGCCGCCAAAACTTCACGAACGCCTTGTGGTTTTGATGGCGGGAACAGAATTAAACCGCTACCCCGACCCTGACGCGACCTATCTTAAAAGAGCGATCGCAAAAAAGGAGGGGGCGGGCGAAGACGAGATATTGCTTGGTAACGGTTCTGATGAAGTCATCCAGACGCTGATATCGGCAGTCTGTGACCCTGGCGATAAAATCTTAGTAATGGCACCCACATTTTCCATGTACAAGCAAATAGCAACATATTTGAACGTGGAGACAACCGAAGTCCCGTTAAACGAAAAAGCTGATCTTGATTATCACGAGGTGCTAGGGGCGATAGACGAGTTTGAACCGAAAATAATTTTTATCGCGACCCCAAACAACCCGACGGGCGGTAACATGCATCGTGATTCTATGGCGGCCATCATGAATTTTGCCGATGGGCTGGTTGTTATTGACGAGGCGTATGTCGATTACTCAGATAAAACTGCCGCCTTGTTATATCAGGAGCGGCCCAACGTGGCCGTGTTAAAAACGTTATCTAAAGTTGGAATGGCGGCGATACGGCTAGGCTACATGATGGCCGACAAAAGGCTGATAGAGGAAGTTAACAAAACACGTCTGCCATATAACATAAACTCGTTAACGCAGGCTGTGGCAACGGAACTTCTGAAAAATTGGGATCAGCTAAAGCCCATATTCGATAAAACAAAAAAGGAACGCAAACGCGTGATGACCTCGCTCTGTAACGCTAATGGCATAACTCCGAATACGTCGGACGCAAACTTTATATTTTTTAAATATGATGGTGATCCTGAAAAGTTTTTCAACTCGCTTATAGAAAACGGAGTGCGGATACGCTGGTTTAAAGGAAACCCTGAGCTTAATAACTGTTTCCGCGTGACCATCGGCAGGCCGGAGGAAAACGACAGGTTTATCTCCGCCCTGGAAAAATCTACCCCATGAGACAAGATGTCTCCTGTGCTTCTTGCGGTGAGATAATCGAGACATGGCAAAACCCCAAACCAACTGTAGATATTATTATCGAAGTTGACGGCGAAATCGTCCTGATAGAACGGGCCAACGAGCCGTTCGGCTGGGCTTTGCCAGGCGGGTTTGTTGACTATGGCGAAACGCTGGAGATGGCCGCAGTCCGCGAAGCACGCGAGGAAACTGGCCTTGACGTTACGCTCATTCGCCAGTTCCACACATATTCAGATCCGAAACGCGACGTAAGGCAACATAATGTCTCTACCGTGTTTATCGCAAAAGCTAAGGGTGAACCGCAATCAGGCTCCGATGCAAAAAACGTGGCACAATTTGTCAGGGGTGGCTTGCCAAAACTCGTGTTTGACCATGCGAAGATTCTGGACGATTATTTTAGCTGGCGGTATTGACGACCACCCATTTTTTAAAAGTAAGGTCTACTTTAGCTGATCCTTTCGTGAACGACACGATCTTGCTGACCAGCTCTGCTTCACCTCAACTATGCTCCCCTCTCTGCGTCGCACGGCAAGTATGGAGGTAACTGTTCCCGTGGCTCCCCCAGCCCTCAGACCGACACTACTAAATAGCGTACCCCCTGCTTTCCTTTTTTTAGTCGCATGCTAGATTGAAGCATTTTTAGCGTTTTTGTGACAGCTCATATTCTAGCTGGTCTCACCTCTCCCGCAATGATAAAAAGGGTGTATCGCCCATTCTTTGAGACGAAAATAATCATTCTTTAATTTGCTGGTACCATTAAGCAAGCCTGTGGGTTATTCTGGAAACATAGCTTTAAAGGAGTGTGACATGACACGAGCTTCAACAAAATTTCCTCGCAGAAGATATGATGATATTTCTCAAAAAATCCATGACCTTGACAAAATCGCTATTGATGTACGTTCACACAAACTTCTAAAACAGCTTTTTAGCGAAAACCCTAAACTTGACGAGATCATGCGCAAATCGAGCAATGAGGTCGAGGCGCTGGTCGGTGTTGAAAACTGGATAATGGGCGTTTTGGAAAAAAGTCCTAATGGACTTAAGTTTTACAAAAATCAACATGAAGGCCGTAAAACATTCGAGGCTTTGCAATGGCGTGACTATGCGGCTATAAGACTGCTCGACTATATAAAAAACGCTGGAAGAGAATTTGAAGATCTTAACTTGAGGGGAGAGATTGCGATAAGCAACCCCATAAAAATGATCTGGCTTGCGGAAAAACATGGGATAGGGGGGGCCAAACCATATTTTTTTGAAGACATGCTTCACCTGTTCAGGCAGTTAAGCGGAAAAGAGGAACGCCACCTTCCTTCTAAACAGCGGGTGGAAAAATGGATGGAGAGATGGCCCTCTGGCCTTGATCCGCGCATTGTTCAATTAAGGGAGGAAAATAAAAAACGGATACTCAATGTAATTATAGATCGTATTGAGAAGAACGAAATATCGAGCGCACGGTTTGCGTTTGAAAACTCTATATCGCGAGAGGAAAAATATGAACGGGCGCTTTTATGGTGGGATGACCATCGCTTTCATTTTAACTTCGCCGTTCGCTCACCTGGCCTGCTAAATGAAATGCTAGGGCATTCCCTGGACCCCGATACGATGAAAATTCTTTATAGTGCGGAAAAGGCTAACATTCCTTTTTTTGTTAATCCTTATTATTTGTCACTCCTCCATGTGCGTGTTCCCTATTTTGCCATCGGAGCCGATCTTGCTATCAGGGATTATGTGATATACAGCAAACAGCTGATCGATGAATTCGGCTATATCGTTGCATGGGAAAAAGAAGACCAGGTAGAGCCAGGCAAGCCAAACGCGGCAGGCTGGCTTTTGCCGACTCATAGCAATATACACAGGCGTTACCCTGAAGTCGCTATTCTCATTCCGGATACCGTGGGTCGGGCGTGTGCTGGGTTATGTGCTTCATGCCAACGTATGTACGATTTTCAGAGCGGGCACTTAAACTTTGATCTCGACAAGTTAAAGCCGAAAGAAACCTGGGCTGAGAAGCTTGAACGGTTGATGGAGTATTTTGAGAATGATTCACAGCTAAGGGACATTTTAATCACTGGCGGCGATGCGTTAATGAGTTCAGACCGCTCCCTTGAAAAAATATTGGACGCTGTTTACAGAATGGCGGTTCGCAAAAGAGAAGCGAATAAATTGAGGAAAGATGGCGAAAAATACGCCGAGCTTTTGCGTGTGCGGCTAGGGACGCGTCTTCCTGTATACCTCCCCCAAAGAATCACCGACAGCCTTATAAAAATACTCGCAAATTTTAAGTCAAGAGCATCCGAAATAGGCATACGGCAGTTCCTGGTGCAAACCCATTTTGTGTCCCCCATGGAAGTAACCAGGGAATCTCGCGAGGGAGTTCGAAGACTAATATCTTCAGGGTGGACAGTAACAAACCAGCATGTATTAACAACATCTGCATCACGCAGGGGGCACACCGCCAAACTCCGGCAGGTTTTAAATGAAATCGGCGTGCTTGGTTATTACACCTTCTCCGTAAAAGGTTATATGGAAAATCAGCACAACTTTGCCACAAACGCCCGCGCTGTTCAGGAACAGCTAGAAGAAAAAGTGTTCGGCCTGCTACCTGAAAAATATTATAAAACAATACGCCGTTTCCCAAACGAACCTGAAACGGTAATTGAGAATATCAAAGAACTGCTCAAATCAGCCGATCTGCCGTTTCTGGCAACGGACAGGAATGTGTTAAACCTGCCAGGAGTGGGAAAGAGCCTTACGTTCCGTGTGATCGGCATCACACGCTATGGCCGCCGCGTGCTGGAGTTTGATCATGACACAACAAGAAACCACAGCCCTATAATAAGCAAAATGGGCAAGGTGGTGATTATCGAATCAAAACCTGTGAGTGAATATTTGCAACATCTTAAGGAAATAGGGGAGGATCTTTTAGAGTACGAAAGCATCTGGGGCTATTCACTTGGTGAAACGGAACCACGTATGCCGATATATGAATACCCTGACTATGATTTTACCGTTACCAAAAACTTGACCAACCTTGTAATTGAGTAACTACGAAAATCAAGATTTGCGTTTACAGAAAGGTATATTAGGTCTTTAAAGGCCTTTACAGTTGTCATCGCTGACATTCCGCGCTCACTTCTCAATGACTGGTAGACGTCACACCTTGTCATCCTGAACCGAAGGTGAAGGATCTCGTTTTTACACGAGATTGCCGCGTCACGTTTTTCAAACGCTCCTCGCAATTGACACCAAATAGACCTGTGTCGCCGTAATTTCAGATAGGCTCCGGATATTGCAAGGCCAATTCGTAACCTCTTTTTCCATTCTGTAAATGCACGTTGTGACCATTGCAAGTAACGGTGGAAATAAAAAGCCCCCTCGCCGCTATAATTCTTGAGCCACGGGTCATGTTACTTGGAACCTATCTCGCTTAAGGCCTTTTTTGCTTCTTCCGCTCCAGCGAAATCGGCAGACAGGTCGAGCGCTCTTTTTAGCGACTCTTTTGCAAGGTTATCTTTTCCTTCCTTAAGATAGACCATGCCAAGATGGTAATGAACAGCGGGGACATTTTGCAGTTTATCTGCGCTCTCTTTTAGAAGAGACAGAGCTTTCAGGTTGGCACCCTTTTTATAATATATCCAACCTAATGTGTCGGAGATTGATGGATCATCCGGGCGGAGTTCTTTAGCGGTTTCAGCCAGAGGTAATGCTTCATCTATCTTGCCTTCGTGTTCGGCATATATCCATGCCAGGTTATTAGCGGCAGGGGCGAACCTTGGGTTGATATCCAACGCTTTTTTGTAGTTTTTAATCGCATCCTTCCTCTGCCCGCTGTTTTCATACATAGTACCAAGAACAACGTAAGCGCCAATATTCTGAGGGTTGGCCTTAATTGCGTTTTGATACTGTTGTATCGCTTTTTCAGTGGAGCCTTTTACAATGTAAATTTTCCCAAGGTCGGTGTAGGCGCTTGTCAGGTTGTTGTTCAGGCTTAGAGCTTTCTCTAAAGCAACTTTCGCCTTGTCAAAATCTTTCTTGATCCAATAAATACGCCCTAAAAGCTGGTGAACCATTGGGTTCTCCGGTTGCTTTTTTAGCTGAGCCTGAACTCGCTCCACGGCTTTCTCCGGTTTTTTGGCGTCTATATATATGGCCGCCATCATTCCAAGGACATCTACCAAGCCAGGGTTTATATCAAGTGCCTTTTCAAGCTCATCGATGGCCTTCTCATTTTCATTCATTATCTTGTATACAAGGCCAAGTCGCGCATATCCTCTTGGATCCTTCGGGGCTTTTTTTATTGCGGCTTCAAAAAACTTTTTGGCCTCTGCAGGCTTTCGCATTCGTAATTTCACGTCTCCGGCAATAAGGTTTGCCTGGCTTAGTGCCGGAACTTGTTTTAATGCCTTATCAACCTCTTCCTGTGCCAGGTCGATATCTCCAAACCCCATATGAATCTCAGCCAGCGCAAGCCTTGCTTTATATAAACCGGGCATAAGCTGTAGTGCCGTGGTGAACTCTTCCTTAGCCATTTGGGGAGAACCTGTGGCCCTGTATGCCACACCCAAAAAATAGTGAGCAAGCGGGAATTTAGGTTCTTCCGTAACCGCATGTTCCAGATCAAGGATTGCGTCTTTTGCTTTTCTTTCCATCAGGAGAAGGCGTCCTCTAAGATATAACCCGGCAAAGTCTTTTTGTCGTTTTGCCAGTATCTCTTCTATGTAGGGCTTCGCCACCTTCGGTTCATTAAGGTCAAGCGCCACTTCGGCAACTTTTCTTTTTAGTTCCAAAGAGTCAGGAAGCTTTTGAAGGCCGTTTAAATAAACTTTACGAGCTTTTCCCGGGTTGCCGCTGGCATAATAAAACCTTCCAAGCCTTAAATACCCACCAGGGTCAGTTGCAGTTAAGTCTTTAATCTTTATTAATGTTTCTTCAGCCGCTTTGAATTTTCGTGCCGATATATAAAAATTTGCAAGGGATCCCAGGATTCGTACGTTTTCAGGGTTGAGGTTTACCGCTTTTTTAAGTTCCTCTTCCGCAAGAGCCGTTCTTTTTGTTATTTGATACAAGGCGGCAAGAGCCAGACGTGGTTTTATTTCTGACTCATTAAGAAGAAGCGCTTTTTTATATGTTTTTTCAGCGGCGGGCACATCTTTGTTTGCCATATAGATTCCGGCCATAGACATATAAGCTTTAAGTGTGCCGGAATTTTCTTTAAGTACCTTTTCCATCATGGGGACGGCCTTGTCGAACTCTTTTTTACCGGCATGAGCGTTGGCCATCACTATTTTGGCGTCCAGATTGTTGGCGTCACCCTTAATAACGATTTCCGCTTTCTCCAGAGCCTTGTCGAACTCGTGCGAAACAAGGTAAAGTTCGCTTAATTTTAACTGTGCGTCAAGAAGGCCGGGGTCGAGATCGACCGCCTTGGAAAATGCCTGAAACGCGAGCCGCACATTGGACATTCCGCCCATTTTAAGGTACGCCATACCTGTTTTGTAGCGACTTTGCGGATTTTTAGGAAGAGCTTTGATGGCGTTCTTGAACTCTATTACCGCCTCATGATATTGGGAGGAAGTTAAATACTCCTCACCCTTGGTCATATGTTTTTTGAATGTTTCCTGCGGGTTGCCACTGCAAGCAACAATAAATATAAGTACGAAAACGGTAACAGAATATTTAGCAAAGGAACCCATGAGACCTCTTTTTATCTGGATTTATGTATCTCTCGATTCTACAGCTAATAGTAAAAAAAGACATTAAAAGTTAAGTTGCAAGTGGAAAAACATAAACATCGATTTTACGAAGGGCAAGGCTTTTGTAGATAATGGAGTATAAAAAATGGTTTAATCATTTGCTCCCTCTATGCCGGTAGTGTGTCGGTTTGCCGTCATTCTGAGGCGGAGCCGAAGAATCTCGGATTGCATCCAGCGTAATAACAATGGATCGAGGTACTTTGCGGAAGTCTGCCTTGGTTGCTGTAAAAATGCATATGACGTACGCTGTTTAGCTCTGTCGCTGTATTATATGAAGTTCTGCAGGATTTACCCGGCCGGAAACCCACAATGATGACAACGTATTATTCTTCTGTGCGGAAGGTCTCGTGAAATAAACGAGTGTAAGTGTTTGGAAATAATGTGTTTTATTGGTGGAGCTGAGGGGGATCGAACCCCTGACCTTCTGAATGCCATTCAGACGCGCTCCCAGCTGCGCCACAGCCCCACCGATAATGTGTGTATGTAAATATCAGAACGTATGGGGCAAGTCAATAGATTGAATCATTTATTGGCCGATAATGCTTGCTTCATATAATGATGGCGCGTAGAATTTCCTATTTTGCCTGTTTGAATTTACGGGGCAACGCGCAGGAAAAAAATAACGCTTGGGATATTCCCCGCAACTGGTGAGATATTAAATTGTGGCTCAGCAAAGAATAGTTATAACGGGTGTCGGGTTAGCCGCACCAAACGGAGACAACCTGCCGGAGTTTCGTTCGGCGCTACTTGAAGGCCGCTCTGGGGTTAGCATGATAGAAACCAGATACATGCCCCCTGTTCCTGCGGGTGTGTGTAACTTCGACCAGTTTAAACACCAGTCAAAAAAGGCGTCGCGCCGTGGAACTCGCGCAGGAGCGATATCTATCTACTGTGCCAACGAAGCGGTTGCCGATGCGGGTTACGACATGAAGTCGAACAGGGCAGACCGGGTAGGGGTGTTTATCGGCATAACGGAGCATGGGAACGTAGAAACCGAAAATGAGGTCCATAACATAAGCCAGTATAATTACGATGTAAAGTTCTGGACTCATCACCACAACCCGCGCACGGTTGCAAATAACCCGGCAGGCGAGGTGACGCTGAACATGGGAATCACCGGGCCGCACTTATGCCTTGGGGCGGCCTGCGCGGCAGGGAATATCGGGCTTATATACGGCGTCCAGATGTTACGTTTAGACGAGGTTGACATGGCGATAGCCGGCGGAGTTTCCGAGAGCATTCACACGTTCGGTATCTTCGCAAGTTTCCAGAGCCAGAACGCGCTTGCGAGCCATGAAGACCCGACAAAGGCCAGCCGTCCGTTTGACCGCGACAGAAACGGTATTGTGGTAGCGGAAGGGGGCGCCTTGTACGTTTTGGAGCGCTTAGACGACGCCATTGCCAGAGGGGCGAAGATTTATGGCGAAATAGCCGGATATGCTTACAATTCCGATGCCAGCGACTTTGTTTTGCCGAACCCTACGAGGCAGGCCGAATGTATGAAGTTGGCTCTTTCCCGTGCCAAGATGAAACCTTCTGACATAGACATTTTAAATACGCACGGGACAGGCACAGGGCAGGGAGACCAGAACGAGTGCGAGGCTATCCGTGAAGTTTTTGACGGGTGTTACAGGCTAAGTATAAATAATACAAAAAGTTTTATAGGTCATTCTATGGGTGCGGCAGGTGCGTTGGAGCTTGCCGGGAACCTGCCGTCTTTTGATGACGGCTATGTTCACCCTACGATAAACCTGGATAATATAGACCCTAAGTGCGATCTTCCTAATTTAGTTTTGGACAAACCGAGACATTTGGGGCAGGTTGACGCTATAATTAACAACTCGTTCGGGATGTTGGGAATTAATTCCGTGGTAATTGTGAAACGATTTGTAAAATAGATCGGTTTTGGGCATAATACTAGGCTGATTGAAAGCAACTCTGGGGGAAGAATTTTTAGATGACGCTAGAAGGAATTAAAGACGCTGTAGTTGAGATAATCCAGGACATTATACCGGACGAGGATCTGTCGGCCATTGACGAGGATAAACCTTTACGCGAGCAGGTAGATCTCGATTCGATGGACTTTCTGGATATCGTTATGGAACTTCGCAAGCGTTATAGCATTGAAGTTCCCGAAAAAGATTATATGGAACTTAACACGTTAAACAGCACGGTGAACTATCTCCTACCCAAGATGGAGAGTTTGTAACGCCGTTACAGGCCGTTAGCGCCTTGCAATACGATACGATAATCATTGGGGCTGGCATGTCCGGCCTTTCAGCCGCAATCCGCCTGTCTCATTTTGGCTTTAAAACCCTCGTTTTAGAGCGGCACTACCGCCCCGGAGGATTAAACTCCTTCTATAAAATGGGCGGGTATGACCTGGACGTTGGCCTGCACGCGATGACCAACTATGTAAATGGCGGCCCCAAATCGGCTCCGCTTAACATGGTTCTGCGTCAGTTGCGCCTGAAACTGCAGGATATAAAACTTGCGCCTCAAAATTACAGCAAAATCGTTTTTCCCGGCAAAACCATAACTTTTGATAATAACTTCGATAACTTGGCTCAACATGTGGCGGAAGGTTTCCCCGCACAGGCGGATAATTTCATAAAACTTGCCAAC
>JAJRTC010000126.1 GCA_024278445.1 Nitrospirota bacterium | reverse complement strand
GAGGACTTGACGCCTTCCCAATACCGATTGACTGATGCGTGGTCGATCTCAGGCAAATGCGGGGTCCGGTTCGATATCCAATATAGAGCGGCTGACGATGGAACGGAGCCGTGCAAACAGATTCTCCGCCTCGTGCAGATTCGCCACGGTATCTATCTCATACCATCGATTCGCATCGAAGAAGACTGCGTCAAAAGAAAGGGAACCATCGGCAACCATTTCGGCAAATACAGCTTCGTAATACTCGTTAAGTATGTTTTGAGAGATATAGCGACTTAACCTTTTCTCAACCTTGTTCCATGAATCAAGGGATAAGCTGTAGAGATTTACCGTTTTGTACTGGCGCGCAACATCACACATATCGCCACCCATGCGAAAAGAGGTAACATGCTTTCCGAACCCAATTTCCACAGTGGTGCCATTCATCCAGGGGAGTATTTTGGAAATCGCCATCTTGCCAGGTTGGAGCATATCACCGAGCATTTGGGCCTCGAAAACCAAGTCACACTCCACCAGTAAAAACGGCTCTCGGATCAGCTTCCGGGCCAGCCAGAGAGAATAGATATTATTGGTTGTCCGGTAGTCAGGATTGACGACGTAATCAATCCGCATATCACCTGCGCGATGGCGTAAAAAACTTTGGATACGATCACCCAGATGTCCGATCACCACTACCAGCTTGGTAAACCCCTGCGCGCGTAAATTGTCGACCAGTCGTTCGAGGATGGGAATACCTTCTATCTCGGTGAGACACTTGGGGGCGTCATCGGTCAATGGTTGCAGGCGTGTTCCAGCTCCGGCTGCCAACAATAGCGCTGTCGTTACATTAGTGACATCACTGGAATCGGACATAGATGATCTCCTCTCACATGGGATCGCATGTACCAGAGATACCTAACCTACTCCCATTCCGATAATGGCGACTTTCACTCTACCTCTAACAATTTGCGTCTCGTGCTATTTCTGTACAATGAATGAATAAATAGCTTTTCGGGAAAGTCTTCACTGTTCCCTTTGACGCCATCATACACGAGTTTTGCAATTATCCCCCAGTTGTTTTGCAATGCGAGACATCCCGCCCCCACGCAAACGTATCAACCACCCGCCTTTACGAACATCGTAAAACCCGATAGGAGGACAGCCCGACATTCAGGGTGAAGCATTACTTCCAGGCTACATCTTCCCGATCTCCCCGCTACTGCCCCTTAAGGGTATTGCAAACATGCCATAATAACCATATATCTATCTGTTTTACCAATACTTAGAACCAGACAATTGTCCGTTTTGCCTTAAAACAAGACTTGCCTGGGGCAATTTGACAGGTTTGTCTGTTTTTACGTTTCCAGACATTTGTCTTGACGATATAACTTATTATATATCAATCTGTTATCTGCAAAAAACCCACGGAAAAACCTGGTAAAAAGGCCTGTTCCTTGCAACGCCATTGATTATCATAATCTGTAAGGTGCAAAAATGCTAAAGCTAAATATTGCAGTTTTTATAATGGTTTTAAGTCTTGTTTTCACCCTCACATTCACAGCAAACGCCGAAAGATTTGCCATGAAACCTATCGCAACGCAAATGACAGTTAATCCGTCTTTTGAATTTGATGTAAACACTTTTGTCTTTTGCGCCGACTGCCATGAAAACAAGTTTTCCCCCGGCGGAATCCATGCATCAGCAATGGGCGCAGGTAACCATAAAGTCGGGATTGTATATACGGCCCAAAACCTGAACGTTAAATATTTAAAGCAACGCCCGGACGCATATCTTGAAAAAGGAAGGGTCGTATGCACAACCTGCCATGATGGGTATACCGAGAATCTCATCGGTAATAATCGTCACGAGTTGGCACCAGACTCCAGAGGTACGCTGGATTGCTCCTCCTGCCACAATATCTGAGGCTTAGAAAAGACTCACACTTTTTCTTGTAGATAACAAGCGTCACCTTTCACCTTGCGGTATTGTTCCAAAACGTTATAAACTTCCCCTAAAAGGGGGATTGTCGAGTTGCGATTCAAGAGAGAGACCTTGCCGTCCCATGCCGTAAAGTTGGCAACCATGTTGTTTGTGGGCTTTTTTTTAGCCCCCAATATAAGTGCGATAGCCGACTCAAGAGGCAATACCAAACTTAAAAAATATCGATACACCCGACAGGTCAAAAAACCTTTATACATGCAAAGCTCAGACCTCTCCTTTGAGTTCGAAGTCAACTCCTCCGTAATCTGTGCAGATTGTCATGAAAGCCATTTGGGCACGGCTCGGGTTTATCAAACAATCCTGACATCGGCAAAACACGAGATTGGCGCTTCATACTTTGCGCAGAACCGAAGTGTAAAACATTTAAGAGCTTTCCCTAACGTTTATCTTGAAAATGGTACAATAGCCTGCCGTAGTTGCCATGACGGATATACGGAGGAGCTTATTAACGACAAACGTCATGTGTTGCAACGAGGCTCAAAAGGAATGCGAGACTGCTCCGCTTGTCATGCCTTTTAAAAAAGTTTATAAAGCGGAAGTATCTAACATGTCACGAAGCATTTTTCTATCCATAACTCTCGTTGGAATGTTAGCCTGCGCCGGGTGGATAAACAGTGCGACAGCCGCAGTGGCTAACCCATCCTGTTCCGGTTGCCACAAAAAAAAGGGGCTCCACACGGTAGGCCCCAAAATAGCGAACCACGCCGTTAACGTTATCTATCCAACCTTGAACCTGAATAATAAGAAAACATTTAAATTGGCACCAAGCGTATATCTCGAAGCTGGAAGAGTCGTTTGCTCAACCTGTCATGACGGATATACGGCGCAGTTAACAACCGGGGGTAGCAAGAAGCATTTACTAACGCCATCCGCAAGAGGGACGTTAGCCTGCGAAGCCTGCCACAACAAGTAGCTTTCCGCCGATCTACCACTCATCGCCTGTGATAGAATGGACTTATTTAATTAATTTTCCGGTGCGAAATGACAAAAGTAAAAGATATAATGACGGAAGATCCTATGACGGTATCGCCAACGACATCGGTGCGAGACCTGGCCGTTTCCCTTATAGAAAAAAACTACACAGGAGCCCCCGTAGTGGATGAAGACGGAACCCTCGTGGGCGTAGTGACGGAGAGCGACCTTATATACCAGCATAAAAACCTTCACCTGCCCACGGTTATAACGCTGTTCGACTCCGTTTTAACGCTTGGCGGATCGCACGAACTTGAAACCCAGATTAAAAAGATGCTCGGCTCGGAAGTTGCCGATATCATGACGAAAGAAATCCTGTCGATAGATGAAGAAACATCGTTAGACGACGTAGCGACCATAATGAGCGAAAAAGGGAAACACTACCTGCCGGTTATGCGTGCTGAAAAGCTTGTAGGGGTGGTGGATAGGTCAGACGTTGTGCGGGCGATTATAAAGGATAGCTAGAGGCAAACTAGCTTGCGTTCTCCTCTTTTTGCCGCTCCATTATGGGGCAACTGTTCTCGTCGCATAAATGAAAGGTGTACATGAACTGCTCAAGCGGTATGGTTTTGGCCTCCATGCCGGTTTTCTTCCCCTTGGCAGAAAGATATTCAAGGCGAACACGTTCCTCGTCGCCAATTCGCACTGCCCAGTAGCAGTTAACGCCTCCACCTATTACCTGCACTTTTTCGTGATAATGCCCGTCAATCTTTCCGTTTACAAGCTCTGCGGTAGGTTCGCCTTCCGTTGAATAGGTAACAGTCCCCTGCCCCATCCCGTAAAAAGACGCGCCTGTGCCGCCCGCCAGTTTAGCCGAAGTTTTAGCGGGCCCGTTAACCTTCACCGCTTGCGGAACAACAGGCGCTGGAGCCTTTGCTACTGCTTCCTTTGGCGCAGAGGTTACAGCGGACACTGAAGATTTTTCTACCTTCCGTGGCGTAGAGGTTGCGGCAGGGGTGGTTCCGGCAAACGAAAACGCCTTTACCTTTGGCCTGTTTGCCTGTTCGTCAAAAAGAGCGGTGATCTTGGCTTTAAGTACATTCTGTGAAAACGGTTTAAGCAAAGTATCGTTCGCCTCCTCACCCAAAGCGTCTACCAGGCAATCTTTTTTATCTTT
>JAJRTC010000125.1 GCA_024278445.1 Nitrospirota bacterium | reverse complement strand
TTGGGAAAGAGGGAGTGGCCGATATTTTCGTCCGAAGATTCCAGCTTTTTAACAGCTTCGGGGAAAGGTGTCCAGAGTGGTTCTTCAAAGGTTACGGCCTGAGTGGTGGAAGGTGCGGGTGACACGTCTTTAACAACGCCTGCGCCCATTATCACAGGATCGGGCGGAGCGGGTTGCGGGGTTTGCCAGATGCTGTCTCTTTTGTTAACCAACGGGTTACGTCCAAGAGGGTCGCCTCCATGGCTTGGCATATGCCCAGGTTTTCCCTTTAAAGGGTCTGTGCCAAGGGGGTTTTGCCCGCCCGGTTTATTAACCATTAGCGTCTCTTACCTCTTCTGCCACGGTTGCCATTTGCCTTGCACCCACGCTGTCTGGCGCAAAATCGAATATAGACTTGCCAAAACTCTGGGCCTGATCGAGCTTCATGTCGTATTCTATAACCGTACGAGCCATTCGTGAGCCAAAGTGGCTCCTGAGTTTTCTTAATATCGAGTTTACCAGATCGTTGTTTCTGTAAAAAGTCCCTACCACAAGCGACACATGAAGGCCGGTGTGGTTAAAGTTGCGCCGCATGGTCTCCACCGTGTCTATAATTTCCACACAGCCGTCCAGCGCAAGGTAAGTGAGTGAAACAGGTATCACCACCTCTTCTACCGCCATGAGGATATTTACGGTGGATAACCCTATGGATGGCGGAGAATCTATTAATATAAAATCGAACCCGTAAGCGTTATTTAGCTTTTGCTGAAGTCGCAAGTGTCTTTCAGGATCGGATGAGACATTCACCGGAAAGTCGGTAAGGAGTTTGTTAGACGGTGTGATCCATAAGTTGGGTATATCGGTTGGGCGGGCGGTTTCCTCTATCTTTACGCCGGGGTCTAAAAGAAGATCGGTTACGGTAGGCCAGATACGGGCCACATCGAGCCCTAGCGATTTGCCGATATGTCCTTGCGGATCCATGTCAAGTATCAGAACACGGGCACCTTTACCAGCCAGGCTGGCACCAACGTTAAGGGTAAGGGTGGTTTTGCCGCTCCCTCCTTTTTCATTTATAAACGCGATTTTTCTCAATGACTGATCTGCACATTTTTAATAATGTATCTGCGTGCGACAATCGAGAGGTTTTCCGCTTCCAGTTTCGGAAGGAAATCTTCTATCCCGATCCGGAAGCCATAATCGGTGTCTACCTGTTTGGCGGGCGGTGTTAGCGCCACTACGGGTATGCGTTTAAACTTGGCATGAGATTTCAAATGTTCGGCTAACGCTATTCCTCCTATTCCCGGAAGGTCGCAGTCTAGCATGATAAGGTCGAAAGGTTTGGTAGATTCCATAATAGCTTTTAATGTGGCACGTCCGTTATTGGCTTCAATTGTTTCGTAACCTGCCTTTCTAAAAGCTTCTACCATGGATTCTCTGAAAGGCTTCGAGCCTTCGGCAAGTAGCACCTTGTACGATATGCCGTCGTCCGTTTTAACCGGTTTTTTATAGGTATGAGTTTCTGGCCCCTCGAAAAGATAGAGAGCTTCCGTTATCTCGCCTAAATCTATAATAAACGCCACACTGCCGTCTCCAAGAGATGTCGCCCCGGTGGCACCGCAACCTATGAGAAAATCGTTAACCGGTTTGAATGCTATATCTTCTTGCCCCCTTAACCTGTCTACCACTATTCCGAACGTTTTTTCAGCTACGTTTACTATAGTTACATATTCCCATTTTCCCGGAGTAGACGGGATGTCGAACAATTCGGAGAGCCGCACTACGGGAAGCGGGGTGTCGCGGTAGGTTATGATTTCGTTTCCATCAACGCTATGCAGTGAGTGAGTGTCAATGCGCACGGTTTCCAATACGATCGATGCGGGCAAAACGAAAGAGTTTACACCAACCTCGACTATGAGAGCCTGAATGATGGAAAGGGTTAGTGGAAGTCGTAACTCGATGGTGGTGCCTTTGCCGTGGAGGGTGTCAATTTTTATGGAGCCGTTCAAACGCGTTACAGAACTTTTTACAACGTCCATGCCAACGCCTCGTCCCGCGCCCAACCCGGCTGTGTCCAGGGTGGAAAAGCCTGGAGAAAAAACAAGGTTTAATATTTGTTCTTCCGTCATTCTGTACGATTCTTCAAGAGTGATATTTCCAACGGCTATCGCTTTTTGAACGATCAGGTTAGTATCCATTCCCCTTCCATCGTCAGACGCGGTTACGACGATTGAGTTGCCGTCGCACCAAGCTTTAATTTTAATAATTCCTTCTTCATTTTTTCCTGCAGTCGTGCGCTCCTCCGGTGTTTCTATTCCATGATGTATCGCGTTGCTTATAATGTGTGTGAGCGATTCGCTTAAAGGCTCGATGGCGATTTTTTCCACCTCCGCCTGTTCGCCTTCTGTTTCGAGGCGCACTTTTTTGCCATACTTTTCCGCAACCTCCCGCACAAGCGGAGGGAACCTTGCAAACACAGATTGCAACGGCGTCATTCTGGTTTCCATGACGGCGTCTTGCAATTCCGTGGTAACCCTGTTTATCTGCGTTGCGGTTTCGGTAAGCTTAAGCGACAGAAGGTCTTCTTTACTTGTTTCCGAGGTTTTTGAAGTAATGGCAAGTAGCTGGTTGCGCCTGAGAGTAAGTTCGCCTACCAGTTGCGACAGAGTGTCAAGACGCGACAGTTTAACGCGTGTCGTCTTGTCGTCTGCCGGAGCTTCCCTGGTTTCCGGTTCTGCCACTGTTTTGACCGTGGCCGGTTTTTCGCCATCGGAGCCGCCGGAGGCTTCGTTGGCGACTGGAGGTTCTTCTGCTATGAAGTTTACCCCGGCTGAAAGCTTTTTGTTTCTTATGTCATCTAAAATATCGCGGGTTGTGTCAAGACGTTTGAAAAGGGATTTTATATCATCCAGCGTTATAGACGCTTTTTGATTGCGAGCCAGGTTTAACGTATTTTCAAAATCATGCATCAAATCGACAATACGGCCAAAACCAAGAAAACTTGCCGAGCCTTTGAGGGTGTGGATCAGCCTGAATACTTTATTAATCTGCTCCGTATCGTTCGTGTCCCGCTCCAGTACCAACAACTCCCGATCTACCGCTACAAGTATCTCCCTCGTTTCGTCTATGAAATCGTTGAGTATATTTTCAGGGAGATTTAAGCTCATGGCACTACTTGTCAGACCTTGTCGAAGGAGGCCTCCACAACGAATTTATCGTTATCGATTTTAAAAGGGATGGCGATAACGGGGCCCTTGGTGATGCTTTCAATTACATGCTCCTTGCCCCTTATGATGGTTGGTATGCCGGCTTCAAAGTTATGGCCCATCTCCGCGAGCTTGCGTCTTGCGTCGCCTGATATCATGTTCGTAATCTCGCCAACCGCGTCGCTTATATCGTCGTTAAGTTCGGTATATTCCTCTCCCAGCATGGAACCTACGATTTTGCACACGGCACCTGTGGAAAATGAAATAACTATCGCCCCCTTCATCGCGCCTGTAAGGCCGATGATGCCAGATATATCTCCGGAGGCTTTTTTGTCTTTTTTAAGGTACGGTTTGCCAGCCTCCGGCTGAAGCATGGCCATTGTAGAGATAACGTTTATCGTGGCGTTAAGAAAAGGGTTTATGAACTCGGGCTTCACCTATGTTCTCCTCTGTTCTTCGAGTTAATGACAAATTACACGGATTACAAACAAGATTGTGTCTTGTTACTTAAATGACCCGGCCTCCTCTATTTTTTTCATAGCTGTTTTGACAAGTTCAACAAAAGCGCTTCTTTGAGCAGGGCTCAGCTTGTATAGAAGATCCGCCGCTATTCTGTCTGGAATACGTTCCAGAAGGCGTGCGAGGGCTTCTCCTTTTTCACCAAGTCTGATCCATACCTTGCGCTTGTCGTGTTTATCCTGTGAACGCTTGAACACTCCCCTTTTAACAAGTCCCCCAACAATCCATGTGGTAGTGCT
>JAJRTC010000001.1 GCA_024278445.1 Nitrospirota bacterium | reverse complement strand
TATGCCTGGTTGGGGAAGTAACGTTGCTGAGAATAACTTTGGTGTGGACAGTGGTCCCACTGGTTGGGGAGATATTGATGGAAATTCTGCCGATGAATTTCTTGCTATATGGTTAGATCCCCAACCGGGACCTAAAAGCTGGGTAGTTGGAACATCAGGACTAACGGGCAGTAACCAGCTTGCTAATGCCCAAGGAAAGTTGTCAATACTTGACTCTTCTTTAACGTTGACTGCGATATCCGCCACACCTCCGGGCGCGTCTGTTCCCGAGCCATCGACAATGTTGCTTCTCGGCGCAGGTCTTGTTGGCTTCAGCCTTTTTAGAAAAAGAAGAGGTGATGCGCCAACTCTCTGAACCGAGTTTATAGTTTTACCTACCGGGCATAACAGAAAAAGCGGGGCGCTCAACGCCGTCCCGCTTTTTTTTATTCACCGCAGGGCGTAACTTGTTTTGAACTTTTCAATAAGCTGTTTCCCCAATGTTCTGGTGTTATCAGTAACAGCTGAGTTCCAATCTTTGCCCATGCTATTTTCAAAAGCTTCTGCCAATTTTTCTAATTTGCCGGGAATTTTTGTTAGGACAAACCCTCTTTTCCTCTTTTGTGCGTTAGCCGCCTTGAGAGAAATATACTCATCACTACGATCTTCCCTGAAATCCACGTAATAACATTCGTTCCCAGCCCCCCCTTCAAATGCAATACTTGTATACCCCACTGAATTTTTTGAAGGGTCGGTTGCAAAGAACTTGGCATCATGAGTATAGTGCCAACGAGCCTTGTTTTTCTTATACTCAAGTATGTCGGAAGAACTTTTCCACTTTGCCCGATAAACCCCTGTATCTGTAAAAGCATACCCTCTTATTACATGTCTTTTATCTCTATAGTTAAAATCAACCTTGAATAAGCCATATTTGGTTTTATCTTCTTCCTCGGACCCTGTTTGCTCTGTATATTCATTAATCCACCAACCTTCCTTCTCTGTTAAACCGAAGTTCTGCTTCCTAACAAAATATACTTTGGTCAATACGCATGGAAGGAGTTCCAGAAGAATAAACACGAGTACACCAATAAACGCTGGACAAAAAACTTGAGTTAAAAGGCTATAGTCGGCTTGTTTGTAACTTTCTGCTATAAAAAGCGCAATAGCGCCCACAATAGCGGTTTGAATGAACCGCCATATATTCATACTCATTGCTGTTCTTGCCTCAAAAAGGATGTCACCCAGACCTCCCTGGATGGGGTTCGATTAAGGTTTAATAAAATCTATATTTTTATTAAAAATACTCAGGCGCACTGCCCCGTTTCCATTTGATGTTGCATCCGATGCTGGCTTTTTGATTTTCCGGCACAGGTTTGTCGGCAATAATTAAGTCCATAGCGGTGCGCAAATTTTTTCCGGTAACAGGCAGTCCGTTTTCGGGGCGGGAATCGTCCATCTGCCCGCGATATACAAGCTTTTGCTTGCCGTCGAAAAGGAAAAAATCTGGCGTGCATGCGGCTCTATAGGCTTTGGCTATCTTCTGCGTGGCGTCATAGAGATAGGGGAACGTATAACCTGCCCTATCCACCTCCTTTTTCATGTTCTTCGGGCTGTCTTCCTGGTAAGTTTCCGCATCGTTAGAGTTTATCCCGACCACCGCAACTCCTTTAGGTAGATAATCTCTCGCCATCTCTGCAAGCCCTTTACGGACGTGCTTCACATACGGGCAATGGTTGCAGATGAACATGACCAGAAGCGCTTTCGCCCCTTTAAAATCGTTCAAGGAAACAGTTTTACCATTCGTATCAGGCAACGAAAAATCCGGTGCCTTCGTGTCAAGCTCCAACATTGTGGAAGGTGTTAGTGACATTTTCTATTTTTCCATCCCGTTTAGTTATTTATAAAACCTCCCCATCCAACGTGTAAGACCGCTCTTTTGAGATTGCCACGTCGCTAACGCTCCTCGATGACAGATGAAAAGGGGTAGCACCAGATAGCCGAACGCCCCCCTACCTTATCAGATCAAAAACAAGTGTCACCTTGGAGCCTTTTCCCCGTTCCGACTCCATAGAAATGTTCCCTTTGTTTAGCTGGGTCAGCTCCTTGCAAATCGACAGGCCGAGGCCGGTTCCTCGTTCGCCATCGGTGCCAAAGGTGAAAGTTTTCTCAGACATGTCGAAAAGTTTTTCTATTCTCTCAGGGTCGATGCCAATACCCGTGTCTTCTACTATCAGCACAACAGACCCCCCGCTGACCTTTGCAGACAGAGTAACCTCACCTCCGGTTTTTGTAAATTTTATAGCATTCGAAACAAGATTGTTGACTACCTGAATCATCCGTTCCTTATCGACGTTGATAAGAATATCATCGGCACAACTCTCAATGATCTCCACGCCCTTATCCTTCGCCATTTGCAGTAACATAGACCGGCTCTCCCTCAATATTTCCACAACGCTTTCAGGTGCCAGGTTTATGCTCATAACACCGCGATGAATCATCGAGATGTCCACAAGGTTTTCTACAAGCTTTAGTTGATGTTGTATAGAGTTGTTAATTGCCGATAACATCGTCCTCTGTTTTTCCGACAGTTCGTCATCCAGCCTATCCAACAGCAGGTTCAAAAGCCCGATATTGGAAACCAGTGGTGAGCGCAGGTCGTGAGAGATGATCGAGAGCATCTTGTTTTTAAATGAGTCAAGCTCTTGCAGTTCTTTTGCCTGTTTTAAAAGTTTGGCTTCCATCACCTTTCTCTGGCTTATGTCTCGTA
>JAJRTC010000124.1 GCA_024278445.1 Nitrospirota bacterium | reverse complement strand
TATATAAAAAGTATGGTGCAGATTATTTTAACGCCCTTGAACTTACAGCGGTAAAATCAGCTCTGGCAAATGTGACAGGTGTGATATCGCTCGGTGGAGGCACACTGATTAACATCGACAGGGCGGAGTTTTCCAGAAGCCCGGCTATTTTTGTGTATATCTCTGTGGAGCAGGACACTCTGTTTAAACGAATAATGGCAGACGGGATACCGGTTTTTTTTGATGAAGAAAACCCACGGCATGCGTTTGACAAAATTTTTGCAAAACGGGAACCGATATACAAGTGCTATGCCGATATTGCCGTAGACAATACTCACGGAACGGTGGAAAATGTAGCGAATGAGATTATCTTAAGGCTAAAAGACTTTTATATCGGTGGACAATAAAGATGGCTGGGAACAGTTTAGGAACACAATTTAGAATTACAACGTGGGGCGAATCCCACGGCCCGGCTGTTGGTGTCGTTATAGACGGCTGTCCCGCCGGAATTGAGCTTGATGAAAAAAAAATACAAAAACGGTTAGACAAAAGACGTGTAGGCCAAAGCGCAATAACATCGCAAAGACAAGAGCCTGACGAGGCCAGAATTTTATCAGGCGTGTTTGAAGGCAAAACCACCGGAGCGCCTATTCAGATAGAAATCGAGAATAAAGACGCAGACTCATCCTCCTACGACAAAATTAAAAACGTGTTCAGGCCGGGCCATGCAGACTTTACCTACATAAAAAAATATGGCATACGCGACCATCGCGGAGGTGGCAGGTCGTCGGCGCGGGAAACGGCGTGCCGTGTTGCCGGCGGGGCCGTGGCGCGTGAATTTTTAAAAACACAAGGCATCTACGTTTTTGCCCACACGGTTCAGGTAAGCCATATAAAGGCGACAAAGTTCGACGCATCCGTTATAGAAAAAAACGATGTACGTTGTGCCGATGAGGTGGCCGCAAAAAAGATGGTCGAACGTATCCTGGAAGTCCGCAAAGATGGTGATTCTGTCGGCGGAATTATTGAAGTCCGGGGCATAGGGGTTCCTGCCGGTTTGGGAGAGCCTGTTTTTGACAAAATAAACGCTGACCTGGCCAAGGCGCTAATGAGCATCAACGCCGTAAAGGGAGTTGAAATCGGCTCAGGCTTTTCCGCTGTGGAACTGACGGGGTCTGAACATAACGACCCTATGAGAATACGCGGTGCCAAACCTGCCTTCCTTACAAACCATAGCGGCGGCATAGACGGGGGAATATCAAACGGAAACAAAATAGTGGCCCGCATTGCGTTAAAGCCCACGCCCTCAATTTTAAAAGAACAGCAAACGCTCGATATAAACGAGAAAGAAACCACAATAACGGTTGAAGGCCGACACGACCCATGCGTCGTTCCCAGGGCCGTTCCTGTTGCAGAGGCAATGATGCTCGTAACTTTAGCAGATCACCTTCTGCGAAACCGCTCGGCCAAGGTATAAAGCCGATGTCAACTTTTTCCAGCCAAATCACGATTGATGACTATATCCCGGCGCCTGAAAAGCGGGTTCTTTTTTTTGATCTTGAAACGCAAAAAAGCGCGGCGGAAGTTGGCGGATGGGGCAACACCCATCTTATGCGTCTGGCCGTTGGCGTCATTTATGACTCGATAGAAAAAAAGTATATCCGCTACTTCGAGGATGAAGCCTATGCGCTTGTTGACAAGCTCCTCTCTGCCGATCTTGTCGTCGGCTTCAACCATATACAGTTTGACTATGGCGTTTTGCGAGGTTACACAAGCGTTGACCTTGCGAAAAAGACAAAATCTTTCGATATTCTGGTCGATGTGCATAAAAGACTTGGGAAACGGATAAGCCTGAACAACATTGCAGGGCCTACTCTAAATACAAGTAAAACAGCCGACGGTCTGCAATCGCTAATATGGTGGGCAGAAGGAAAGCACGACCTTGTGGCAGACTATTGCGAGTCGGACGTTAAAATTACGAAAGATGTTTTTGAGTATGGCGTTCTGAACAAGTGGCTTTTGTACAAACTTAAAAACGGCGAACCGGCAAAGCTTCCGCTTGACTGGAACCTGGAAGGCATTATTAAAACAGCGGCGAAAAACGCGAACCCGTTAAATACTAAATAAAGGTTTGTATCCGTTTTGAAAATTTCGGCAATAGTTCCCGCAGGTGGAGCAGGCAGACGAATGGGCGGCGACGTTAAAAAGCAGTTCATCACGTTAGATGGTTTGCCTATCCTCACCCACACGCTAAAGCGCCTTTTAACTTCAGACAGAATAAGCGAAATAGTCGTTGCGGTTCCTGCCGATGAGATGGCACTTACTGCAAATGAGATAGTAAAAAGAAATTTCAACGATAAACCTGTTCGCCTGGTAGAGGGCGGGCCTACAAGACATGAATCTGTATCCAACGCTTTTGCCGTGTTAGACACCAGAACTGACATTGTGCTTATTCATGACGGTGTGCGTCCATTTGTAACACTTGAAATGATTGAGAGCGTTATTACCCTTGCCCAAAAATATGGCGCTGGCACGGTGGCAGTGCCTGCGCGTGACACCTTAAAAAAGGTGGAGGGCGACATAATCGTTGCAAGCCTCCCAAGAGACAATATCGTTCGTATACAAACTCCGCAGGCTTTTCAATACGAGCTGTTAAGCAAAGGGCTGAAAATAGCGGAGCGTGACAGGTTTGTCGCAACCGATGAATCTTCGCTGGTGGAACGGCTGGGCCTGCCGGTAAAAATTGCCCAAGGCTCCGACATGAACATAAAAATTACAACCACCGATGATTTAAAGATGGCCGAAGCACTTTTATCATAAAAACCGCTTAACAGCATGTTTCACCCTTTACCGATGGGCCACAACAGGCAGGTGCGTCGCCACCCTTTATAGCCTGCCATATTAAAGCCTCGGCACAACCCACACCAGCCTCCACCGCCAGAGCCGTGGTGGGGCAGTTCATAACACACGCGCCGCACTCCATACATGAAGAATGGCGAACAACGTTAACCACCCTCTCGCCCGGTGCAAAAACGGCATGGGGGCAAACCTCTATGCACATCCCGCAGTTCACGCAATCATCGGGCCTGTATACCAGGGTGTTATCCTCATGCGTCACGATATCGCTCATCGCAGGAAGGCTCCAGAAACTATAAGGAAAATCATTAACAAAAGCCCTGTGCCGAACATATACGCCATTACCCTCGTATATTTAAATATCTCCCGTTTGACGCCCGACATCGACGTAAAAGTGGTAGACCCTGTAAAGTTTAAAGCCAAAAAAGCGGAGACGGCTGGTATTAGTAAAAGGTACGCAGTGGCCCATCCAATCTTTACCCACAAATGAGAGCAACAGTCTGCCAATAGCGCCAGCAAGGCAAATGGGACGGCCACAAGCACGCCGACAAAAAAGCCTTTAGCCGAAAAGTCACGAAAAGGTATAAGCGGCAAAAGAACCGGCGTAAGAAAAGCCCCGGCCAAAACCGCCGCCACGGCACTAAACGCAGGAACCGGCCCGGCCACAAAATATAGAACCGCCGCTACAATAAAAACATATGGCAAAACAAGAACAAGTTCTACCGGTGTGAGGATGAGCCGATCATAAAAAGGAAACCTCACGCGCCGCATTTCCTCAGTCGCTGTGCCGGTTTTCATATATTCCGCAATATCGCAAGCCCGCACAGGGCCATACAAGACTTTAAAACCTGTCCGTTTTTTCACCTCGTGGGCCACAATTCCAGGTGCGCCCAACTGCGGTAATATCAGTTTTTTATGATTCACCAGATCGTACAAGCTTGCCGCTTCAACCCTGCGGACGAGTTCGTCTGTTCCAAAAGTTCCCTCGCCAGCCGCGCACCACACGTTTACCCCCTTCGTATCGAGAACAAGTATGTAGCAGTTAAGATTCGATAAGTTTTTGCGGAGCGCATCGAAACTTAAAGTATAGTTAGCCGTAACAAACACGGGGGAATCGTCCGCAGGCAGTCCAACGGCATAAAGGCCCGGAGTGACCTTATGCCCCATACGATTGCAGGCAAACCTTGCAAGAAAATGATCCAGATGATCGTTAAGCGATAAATCTGTCGTAACGGTTTTTATTTCATGTCTCGCTACGGCGGCAGGTGTATCCGTCACGCTCATCTCAAGATATCTCGCCTGTACTTTAATTAAACTTCCTCAGAAGACCAATAACGACCCCCTGCACGGTAACGCTCTCTGCCGGAACAATAATAGGCTTCATAGTAGCGTTGGCGGGCTGAAGACGAATGTTCCCGTTTTCCTTATAGAATTTCTTTAACGTAGCAGACTCATTATCCACAAGCGCAACAACAGTTTCGCCATTATTGGCAGAATTGCGATCTTCAATAATCACAAAATCGCCATCGCATATACTATCCTCTATCATGGAGTCGCCCCGTACTTTCAGGACATAAGTCGTGCCTCTGCCGAGCATATCTTCCGGGATGGCCACGGTTTCATCAAGCGGATAGGTTTCAACCGGAACACCGGCGGCTATATAGCCGGCAAGCGGAACCTCTGCCTGACGACCGGAAAACGCCCTATCGGTTTTCTCCACCATTTCTATGGCGCGGCTCAAGTTTTTAGTCCGCCTGATAAGCCCCTTCCCCTCAAGGTTGGTTAAGTGCTTATGAATGGTGGCAGGTGACGATAGGCCAAAATGCGAGCCTATTTCAACTATGCTGGGGGCATAGCCGTTTGTTTCGATAGAAGAAACAATGAAATCGTATATAAGCTTCTGACGTTTTGTAAGGTGCATAATTTCCTGTAAACTCCCGATTTTCTTTTCAGACCACAGGATAAGCGAACACAAAACGAAAGTCAATAACTTTTTCGCCAAATTTTCACCCGAAAATTCAGATCGGCGAATCAACGTACAAAAACAAAAACTTATTGATACCTTGAAGCCGAAAACGTGATTTTGTCTCCAGGAGTTATCACATCTCTACTGGCAAAGATCAGGGCAGAGCTGGTTTCTTCCAATGTAGAAAGAATTTTTGCGCGACCCTTGATTTTTGGCAAGCCTTCAACCGCCGTCCCGTCGCGCCGCAACACCTCTTCGGAATCTATGATCTCAAAAACGTCGCCAGGCTCCACTCCAGCCTTGAAACCAACGTCAAAATAAACCACATCGCCCATAGCATAACCGTTTTTCGGATGTTTGCTGGCAACGATATAGCCGTCTATTGACTTAGGGGAGATAGGCTTATCCGGGTCGACACCCGGTATAGTCGGGTTTTTATAACAAATTATTTTACTGCCACGTTCAACGCTACTGTATGAGCGAATAATTAAAGCTTCGGAATTTTTATGTGTGGTTTTAGTTACCTCTATAACCGCATCTACCAAAACCTTTCGGCCAATAATCTTTTTTGTAACAGGGTGCTTTACCATTTCATTTTCCGCATGGAACACCAGAAATTTATCACCCACCTTGACATTA
>JAJRTC010000123.1 GCA_024278445.1 Nitrospirota bacterium | reverse complement strand
TTGTCTCATGGTTCCGTTTACCACCATAACGTAACCGCCGTTTCTTTTTACTCTTTTAACAAGTATTTTTCTTTTTCCGCGTGTTACGGTTTTGCTTTTGTTGGCGATGGTAAAGTAGGCGGAGCCTGGCTCAAGCGCTACACGTAAAGGGTCGCCTGCCGTTTCGCCGGGGTAGACGTGAACCGCAACGGTGTTAAAGTTAACAGAGAGGGCGGAGAGCTTTGCGTCATACGGGTTTTGTGTTCTGGAACCGTTCCAGCTTGGCGCTTTTGACATATCGTCAAAAAAGGTGTTATCCAGAACAAGGTTGCCAGTTACCTTTTTTATTCCCATTCGTGCAAGTTCTTCCGATATTTTCCATACTTCTTCCGGCGTAAGGTCGGGGTCGCCCCCTCCCCTTATTATGAGATCGCCGTTAACGACGCCATCCGTTATTGGGCCCGTGACCAGAAGATCGGTTTTAAAACGGTAATTGGGGCCCAATACGCCTAACGAGGTAGCGGTAGTTAACACCTTCATTATGGAGGCGGGCGTCATCGCCTTATCACCGTTTTTGTCATATACCGCCCTGCCAGATTCTATCTCTACGATTCTTACGGCGGTTCGGTCAGGGTTCAGGCAGGGTTCGGTTAACGCCTTGTCGATAGCGGCAGAAAGCTTGCCGGCAGTCGCAACCTGCGGCAAAACAAGAAAAAGGGTAAAAATGATAACAGAGTAAAAACGCATTATTTTTCGTCCTCAACAACGAGCCCTACGGTTAACAAGGCTATGGTCGCCGCCATGGCGTTTATCATAAGGTCGTTCAAATCAAAAGTTCTCGTGGGAATATATGCCTGTATTACCTCGTCTATAAGCCCTGTGGCGCAGGTTAGCAACCATGCGATAACGTATGCCTGCTTGCCTTTCATATCAAACTTTAGCGCGTAATAAAAACAGGTGGCTAAGACGGAGTATTCAAGCAGGTGGATACGGGCCGAAGGATGCGGCGCGAACGAAACCATTATATATCCATACATGGCGCAAGCCGCCGTTAGCGTTACGAGGTTCATGGACGACCTGTGGTTGAGCCTTACTATCACAAGATAAATAGCGGCGGTAAAAGTAACGACCAGAACGGCGGTAGAAACGATGGTCTGAAAACCATGGTCACGAAGCCATAGCTGAAGAGTGCCTATGCCACCCAGGGTTATGTATATAAGCCCTACATATCCGGCTGTAATGCCCCATGCCGTTCCACGATTTTTAAAGATGTTCAAATTTTTGCTCCAGACAAGAGCAAGCCTGGCAAAGTGGATTTTTTTGACATCTCATTGTTTATAAAGAAGTTCACCGCTTCGGCCTATCTAATGATGCAGGCGGCCATATGCCCCGGTGCGCGTTTTGTGAGTTCTGGCACGATTTTGGCGCATTCTGGCTTGGCTACCGGGCATCGCGTGTGGAAAACGCATCCTGACGGCGGGTTTATAGCGCTGGGTACGTCGCCTTTGAGCTTTATCCTTGACGTTTTATTTTCAGGGTCCGGCACGGGCGTGGCCGAAAGCAGTGCCTCCGTGTATGGGTGAACAGGGTTTGAATAAATTTTGTTAGCTAACCCCGTTTCCATTATTTTACCCAAATACATGACGGCCACCCTGTCGCACATCCTCTCGACCACGGATAAGTCGTGAGATATAAAAAGATAGGTCATCTTGTATTCTTCTTTTAAATCCATGAGCAGGTTTATGACCTGCGCCTGTATCGACACGTCGAGGGCGGAGACAGGTTCGTCGAGCGTCAAAAATTCAGGGTTTAACGCGATGGCCCTTGCTATGCCGATTCGCTGGCGCTGACCGCCTGAAAACTCGTGCGGATATCGGCTTAAGGCATCGGCACGCATCCCGACCTTTTCCAAAAGTTCAGCCGCCATTTTTAATCTGTCCGGTTTTAAGCCTATTTTGTGAATATTGAAAGGTTCGGTAACGGCCGCGCCGATTGTCATCCTGGGGTTTAACGAGGCGAACGGGTCTTGAAAGACGATCTGCATTTTTCGTCGCAGGGGGCGCATTTTGGCTCTTGGCAGGGATGATATATCTTCTCCGTTAAACTTTATAACCCCTCCGGTAGGGTCTAAAAGCCGCAATACCAGCCTGCCGGTGGTAGACTTGCCGCAACCCGATTCTCCTACCAACCCCAGCGTCTCTCCGCGCGCCAAATGAAACGAGATGCCGTCTACCGCACGAACGTGGCCCGTAACGCGTGAGAAAACACCGCTACGCAAAGGAAAGCTTTTGCGAAGATCGGAAACTTCCAACACATTAGATGATTTCATTAAGCTATTCTCCGGTTGCGCTCTTTTGTTGTCAACAAAAGTTGAAAATAGTATTATTACGCAATAAACAATAAGTTCCAAAACGTCTTGTGTGGCGCTACATAATAACTTTCATTTGGCGGGGGCGGTAAAATGAGACTTAAGAATTTCACATTTTTCTTTGCGTTCATTTTTTTAGTAAGTTCCACTACTGCGATGGCCGCAGGATTTCGGCTACTTGAGCAGGATAACGCGGGGCAAGGCCGGGCTCACGCCATGGTGGCCTCCGTTAACGATGCGGCGGCGGTCTATTACAACCCGGCCGCGATGCTTGAGGTGGGTAAATATGCCGCCAAGGTGGGGGTGCAGTTTGTTGCGCCGACGGTGCAATATGAAGGGCAGGGAACTTCGATGGAAACATCCAACGAAACCTTCACGATTCCGCATCTTTACGTTGTTCACCAGTACGAAGACAAGGGGCTTGCCGTTGGCTTCGGTGTGTTTACAAACTTCGGCCTTGGCACAACGTGGAGCAACGATGGCCCGTTCCGCTATATCGCAACCGATACCGAGCTTAAAACCAAAACTCTTAACCTGAACGTAGCCAAAAAGTTTGGTGACAAATTTTCGTTTGCCGTAGGTGTGGACTACATGTCGTCTGATGTCAGGTATGACTCAATGTTTCCCTTCGGCTTTTTTATTCCCGGTTCCGCCGATGGTTATACGGTTTTAAAAGGAACGGGAGACGGATGGGGTTACAATCTCGCCCTGCTTTTCAAACCAACCAAGCAAATTAAAATAGGCATGTCGTATCGCTCTGAAATTAAGACGGAACTTACAGGAGATATGGAGGTGCTAAACTTCCCGTCGGGCCTGCAACCGCTTTTGGCCCTCAAGGGAATGAGAGGCGACGACTATAAAACCTCCCAGAGCGTTAACATCGACTACCCTGAAATATTCGTTGTCGGAATATCATTTCAGCCGAACGACAGGCTGACCTTGGAGTTTGATATCGACTACACCGGCTGGTCTTCCTATAACGAGATTAATATAAAGGCGAGCGACTCGGTTGTAACACCGACGGGCGCAACCATTGTGCCTGCCCAGACCGTGCGCAAAACCAACTGGAACAACGTGACGGCATACAGGTTTGGCGTCTCATATAAAGCCACGGAGCAACTTGCCCTGAACACCGGATACTATTTTGACCCGACCCCGATCCCGGAAGATACTCTGGATCCGCGTCTGCCGGGTAACGATCGTAACCTTTTTGCGCCGGGCGCAGGTTACAAGGCGACAGATAACTTTACGATCGACGTGGCCTACTCCTACATATGGACAGCTACCCGTTCTGTCGATAATAACGTAGGGGCCAACGTTCTGTCTTCCGTCGATGGAGATTACAAGAACACGACGCACATATTCGGTGTGTCTGTCGGTTATGCCATGTAATTGTAACACCGCCCCTTGTGACCTTTCATAGTCATAAGGGGCTTTTTTTTTATTTGGTTCCTGTGACCTTAAAAATCCAGTCGCCAACTGCTTTGCGGTAGATATTTCCACCGCGTGTATAAGTGTCGTTATGTCCTGAGTTTACCGGTATTGCTTGTTTAGGTTCTTTTGCGATTCTAAACAGCTCTTCTGTGTGACGGAAAGGTATTATTTTATCTTTCGTGCCGTGAATAAAAAGTTTGGGTGTGGAAATGCGTGAGACGATTTCATCGTTATTCCAGCTGTCGGAAATAAATGCAACAGGTACTACCGGAAAAAGTTCGCTTGCCATTCTGCGTAGCGATATGAATGACGATTCTACGATAACTCCCGCCACATTGGGCTTTTGGCTTGCCGCATAAAGGGCCGCCGCCCCTCCCATGGATCTGCCCCATAATATTATCCGGCTAAACGGAGCTTTTAATTTTTCGTTCGCCCAAAGGAGCGTGGCGATAGCGTCGTCCTCCACGGCATTTACAGAAGGTGATCCTTCGCTTCTTCCATATCCTTTATAGTCTATCAGCAAAAAGTTGAGCTTTAACGGTTCCATGAAGCGGATAAAATCAAGCCTGTGCGAGATGTTGCCTGCGTTGCCATGAAAGAAAATGACAAGCGGTTTTGATTTATCGCCCTTGATGAACCATCCATAAATTTTATCGGTACCGGACTGTATCACCACGTCGGTATATTCAAATCCGGCAAGTTTGGGGTTTAGCTCAAGCGCCATGGCTGGGTGAAAAATAAAGCGCGGCTCATTTATTTTTACAATCGCGCGCAGTGATAGCGCAATAAAAATTGTGGCGAGCAAAAAAAGTATAAGTCCCTTGGATACGCCCATGTTTTTATTTCCTGTCAAAGTTTTCAGGAGCGATGACCACCGTTATCTCGCCTTTTACCTGCTCTCTTTTTTCAAGGTTATCTATCACTTCATCAATACTACCACGCAAAAACTCTTCAAACTTTTTTGTAAGTTCCCGAACGACGCAGATTTTACGGTCGCCCGTATTTTCCCGTATCTCTTTTAACGTTTTCACAATACGTTTTGGCGACTCAAAAAAAAGTATTGTTCTCTTTTCACCGATCCACGATTCAAAAAGAGTTTTGCGCCCCTTTTTCCTTGGCAAGAAACCTTCAAAAATAAACCTGGCAGATGGAAACCCGGATGCGGTAACGGCAAGAATCGGCGCGGTGGCTCCGGGAATCGGAATAACAGTTATCCCGCAGTTTACGGCTTCACGAACCAAAACGGCACCGGGGTCGCTTATTCCTGGGCTTCCGGCGTCTGATATAAGGGCCACGTTTTTACCTTTTTCAAGTTCTCGCAATAGTGCTGGCGTCGCCCGGTCAAGGTTATTGGCGTGATACGGCGTCAAGCGGGTTGCGGTTATCCCGTGATGGTTTAAAAGAATTTGCGAGTGGCGCGTGTCTTCCGCCGCCACGATATCCACCTGCCTTAATGTTTCAATCGCGCGTGCCGTGATGTCGGACAGGTTTCCGATGGGGGTGCCCACAAGGTAGAGCGCTCCACGGTTTTTTGCAGGTTCAGTATCTTTTAACTTCTGCAAGTTCATTATCAAGAAAAATTTTCACGGCGGTTCTTCCTTTTATAGCAACTAAAAGCGAAATCGTGTCTCCGGGGCTGTGAACGCGATTATAAACTTCTCTTTCGCCATCCAGATTGTCTTGCGCGATAGAAACCTTAACGGCAGAACTTCCGTCTGGCACCGTGTAATAAAGAATCGTATAAGTTGGCGGCTTCTCCTCGCCATACCGCGCCCCCTCCGAAACGGAAAGAGATATAAACGCGCTCTTTTTCACCCGTGCGCCGGCCTGCGGGTTTTGCTGGATTACAACGCCACGCTCTCTTAAACTGTCTGGCTCATAGGAAACATGGCTTATCTTAAGATCCATTCCCTTTAGCCTGCCCATAACGTCGGCTATCGGGTCGTCTGTAAATTTGGGCATTAACGTATATTCCGGAGCCGGCCCGGCAGAGATAAGAAGAACGACTGAATCGCCCCTTCTTATTGCAGAGTTGGCAAGCGGTTTTTGTGCCAAAACGGAATTTTGCGGGCTGGCGGAGTAGATCTCAATTTTTTTGCTTATCCTTATTTCGTTCTTTCGCAAGCCAGATTCGGCCCGCGCAAGAGAGGCACCCACAAGGTTAGGGATAACGATCTCCTTAGCGCCACGGCTTATCACAACTTTCACGTCCCTGCCGCTTTTTAACGCTTCACCGGGGCGGGGCGATTGGGAGATTATTCTGTCTTTCTGTGTAACAGGGTCGTAATCGAGCCTCGTCACTTTAAGGTTCAAGCCCGCCCTGTTTAAAACCTCAAGAGCCGGAATGATCTTTCTGCCCTGCACGTCTGGCGTGTTAACCGTCTCGCCTCCGGTGTACATAGAGACTTTAAGCACAATGATCCCGCTAACCGACGCCACGGCCACAAAAAGCGCAAATACCTTAAGGTATTCAACAATAGAAGCGATCCCTTTTTTCTTTCCCATATCCACAACACTTATATAACGTTTGAAACATTTCCGCTACCACACACACAAAAAACCAGTAAATAACCGGCAGAACAAAGGCATCTTCTTTTTCTTAAGGAAGAAAAAGAAGCAAAAAGAACTAATTCTGTTGGCTCAGGGGTTTTGTAAAAACCACCTGTGCCAACAGAGCCGGTTTTCTTTTGCTACTTTTCTTTTTCCTAAAAGAAAAGTAGAGGTCTTTCTCTTTCCGGTTATTTACTGGTTTTTTGTTATGCGTGCGGTGTAGAAGCCGTCCATGTCGTTATCTCCCGGCATGATGAGAAGGTCACCTTTTTTGTTAATGAAATTTTCTGTGCCGGGTGTTTTTATTTCGTCTCGTTTCAGGTTGCCATGTTCGGCAAGAAATTTATCGACCATGTTAACCCCCTCTTCCGGTTCTATCGAGCATACCGAGTAGACAAGCGACCCGTTTGGTGACAAATGTTTTACAGCTTCGCGCAGGATGGCCTCTTGTATTTTTGTCATTTCGGCTATAAGTTCCGGCGGTTTGTTCCATTTGCCTTCAGGGTGGCGGCGGAGTGTTCCGGTTCCGGAGCACGGCGCGTCTATTATTATTTTGTCGAACATTTTTGCGGTTGGCCAGCTTTTTGCGGTATCGGCCATAACGGGTTGTGTTATAGAAACGCCGAGCCTTTTCATGTTGGTTTCAAGCTTTTCCAGTTGCCCGCCTGATTTATCCACGCAAAAAACAGAACCCCGGTTTTGCATACGGCTGGCCAGCGCCCCACTTTTTATTCCCTTGCCACAACAGATATCCGCCACGACATCACCCGGTTTAACATTCAGGAACGATGCCGCGAGAAACGAGGAAACGTCCTGCGGCTGAATGAAACCTTTCACTACAGGCTCCGTGGTCGGTGTGATTTTTCCTTTTACAAGGTGCCACATGCCGTTTGCAAAATTTACAGGTTCGGCCTCCAACTCCCATCCTGTGAGTTTTTTCGCAAATTCACCTGGTGAAATTTTAAGGTTGTTCAACCTGAAAAAAACAGGGGCGCGTTCGTTACTTTTTTGCATTATATGTCTGGTTGTTTCCAATCCGAACTGGTTTATCCATTTTTCTGCAATCCAGTTAGGGAACGAATTTTTTACCCCCAACTTTAAGCTTGTGTGCAATGTTTCGTCTATGAGTGGCGCAATCGCCTCTGCCAGGTTTTTGCGTTTTTTGTCTGTTTCCGTTTTTCGTATCGCGCCGCGCAGTATGCCGTTTATGAATCCTGCAAAGTGACGCGCCTTGTGATGAGCGCGGGCAAGCTTCACGGTTTCGTTTACGGCGGCGGAGAGCGGTGTTTTGCTCATCTCAAAAACCTGGTATAGCCCCATTCGCAAAAGAACCAGCGTTGGCGTGTTTATTTTTTGCATCGGCGTTCTGGATATATTTTTTATTATATGGTCAAGTGACCGTCGCCACCTTGTAACGCCGTAAAGAAGTTCTGAAACGAACCGTTTGTCGCGTTCATCAAGTTTTCGCGTTGCTTCTTCCAGGGTGGAGTTTAGCCGGAAGACCTTTTTGGTTTCCACGTCAATCAGCAGGGAAAAGGCAAGATATCTGGGAGAGTGCTTCAAATAACTAGCCGGGCGGCCAGCCTAAAGAGCGGCCTCCTAAAAGGTGGAAGTGAATATGGAACATGGCTTGCCCCGCGTTTTTGCCGTTATTGACGACAACGCGAAAACCGCTTTTATCGAGTTCCCGCTCTTTTGCGATTTCGTTTGCCAAAAGGAAAATAGAGCCAACGAGGGTTTTATTTTCATCTGTTAAGTCAAGGTTTGACGGGATATGTTCTTTTGGGATAATAAGTATGTGCGTTGGCGCCTGCGGGTTTACGTCCTCAAACGCTAAAAGCTCGGCGGTTTCCGCCACCTTTTTAGCCGGTATCTCGCCCGCCACGATCTTGCAAAAAAGACAATCATTACTCATGGCGTAATTTTACATTAGGTTCCATGGTTTGAGCAAATGAGGGTTTGATTTACCCTTGCCATTCATGTTGACACGGTTCCTGACCGGTACTATCTTAAACCTTACTCGTGAGCAAATGAAAACCCTTGCAACTCAGGGCCGCACAAACTTTCAAGGTGATATATAACTTAATGAGCTTAAAAGACAAAATTTCAGGTGACCTCAAAACCGCCATGAAGGCGCGAGACGCGTTGAGAACCGGTGTTATAAGAATGTCTATTGCCGCCATCGTAAACAAGCAGATAGAGCTTGGGCGCGAATTATCTGACGAAGACGTAATATCCGTCCTTACTACTGAGGCTAAAAAGAGGCGTGATGCGGCAGAGCAGTTTCGCAATGGCGGAAGGGATGAACTTGCAGACAAGGAAGAGGCTGAAGGCGCGATCTTAAAAGAGTATCTGCCGGAGCAGATGGGTGAGGACGAGATACGCGTTATCGTTAAAGACGTCATTGCCACGGCAGGAGCCGAATCGATGAAAGACTTAGGGGCCGTGATGAAACAACTCATGCCTAAAGTTAAGGGCAAGGCCGACGGTGCCCTGGTAAACAAAATCGTTCGCGCGGAGCTTTCATAACCCGGTTTTTAGCTGAGTCTGCCTTTATAAAAAACATGGTGAGCATACCTGAACACATAATAGACGATATAAGAGGCAGGGCCGATATCGTAGAGGTCGTGTCTGACTATCTTGCGCTCAAAAAAGCGGGTGCCAACTATCGCGCTCTTTGCCCTTTTCATGATGAAAAAACCCCTTCTTTTAACGTTAATCCCGAAAAGCGGATTTTTCACTGTTTCGGGTGCGGCGAGGGTGGAAACGTTTTTACGTTCCTTATGAAGCTTGAGAGTATTTCGTTTCCGGAAGCGGTTTCCCTGCTTGGCAGGCGTTACGGAGTTGCCATACCGGAGCGTGGCGGGGTCGATTCCGATACCGAAAAGGTTTATTCGGTTTTAGGTGCCGCCGAGAAGTTTTATCATGACGCCTTAAAAAATGCGGGCGGAGGCTCAAAAATAAAGGAGTATCTGGCAAGCCGAGGGCTGGATAACGAGCTGATAGAGGCTTTTAGCTTGGGCTTTGCACCGGATGAGTGGGACGCGCTTGTTATCCATTTGCGAAAAAATAGCTTTAGCGACTCTATAATAGAAAAAGCGGGGCTGATTACAAAATCGTCGAGAGGCACATATATCGACAGGTTCAGGAACCGGTTATTGTTCCCGATACATGACGCAGGTGGCCGTGTTATCGCGTTTGGCGGGCGGACGCTTGAGAGTAACGCAAAATCGGCCAAATATATAAACAGCCCGGAAACACCCGTCTATCACAAAAGCCGTGTTCTTTATGGCTACCACCTTGCGAAAAAGCATGCCAGACATGAGGAGGCGATGATAGTCGTGGAAGGCTACATGGACGTTGTCGCGATGGAAAAGGCGGGAGTTGAAAATTGCGTGGCCGTATCCGGCACGGCGTTTACCGCCGAGCAGGCGGTTTTGCTGAGCCGTGTTTGCGAAAGGGCGGTTCTTGTTTTCGATTCAGACAAGGCGGGGGTGTCTGCGGCGCAACGGAGTGGAGAAATCTTGTCGGAGCGCAACCTATCCGTTCGCGTGCTTGTTTTGCCGGGCGCAAAAGACCCTGACGAGTTTTTTAAAGGGCATGACCTTAACGAATTTTTAGCGTTGGCAAAATCTGCCCCGTCATTCATCCAGTTCGCTATAGACCGAACGCTTGCGGAGTTTGACCTCTCGGACGTGGAAGGCAGGGTTAAGGCGGCCCGCTTGGCCGTTCCGCTTTTACGCAGGGTAAAAGACGAAATTGAACGGGACCAGTATATAAAGTATTTGGCAGAGCGAACCGGCGCGCGGGAGGATGTTGTCCGCCGTGAGGTTGCGGGAAGCAAGGCACGCGCCACGGCATCTGCCACCAAAGAACCGGATAAGGTTAAAACGGCCTCCTCTAGAGCTGAAAAGGTGTTGATTCGTATACTGTTAGATCATCCTCAATATCTTGGCGGGCAGGCCAAAGAACTTATATTGGAAGATTTTACCGATTCTTTATATCGTAAAATGTTTGCGCTTATTCTGGAAGGCGTCAGGCGAAATATAAGAAACACATCCGGTATTATGGATTTGGCCGATGACGAGGAACTGCGAAGGGAGTTATCCCGGCTTTTGATGGAAAAGGGGCTTGTTGACGAGGATAACAGAGACGCCGCTTTAGTTGACCATGTGAGAGTGGTAAAACATCGTCCGGGCGAGAGGCGAAAACTGCGGGAGCGGATGAAGCTTGCCGGTGAAACAGCCTCTGTGGAAGAGTTTTTTAACGCCGGATCAAAATATCTTGAGGCAATGAAAAAGAAGGAAAAGTAGGCGCTTCTTAAAACCGGGCATTTCCGTGAACTGCCAAAAAAATGTTTGGAAACTTGGCGAAAACAGGTATAATGAGCGTTTGACTTGTCTTAAAAGAAGTGGTTTTCTTTGTTTTTATTGTGCGAATTTGCGTTTTTAAAGGGATTTTTCCGCATATGACCTCCCATAACATCCATGGAGAAGGACGGAATGGCTAAGCCTGCTAAAGAAGTCTTGCTAGACACTCTTACCGCCAAAGGTAAGGAAAAAGGATATCTCACTTACGACGAGGTTAACGAAGCCTTGCCGGAGAACGTGATTGAGCAAGACGATATCGAAGGAATTATGGCCCGTTTTGGCGAGGCCGGTATCGAAATAATCGATGCGGCCAAGGAAGATTCTTTCCTCGCCGCTAAAAAAAGTGCGGCCAAAGCCGCTAAAAAAGGGGCGAAGAGCGAGGTTGACGATAGCTTTCCGTCATCTGAAGACCCTGTGCGGATGTATCTAAAGGAGATGGGCTCCATCTCCCTTCTCACCCGCGAAGGTGAAGTGAAAATAGCAAAAGAGATCGAAGCGGGCCAGAACGAGGTAATAGACTCCGTTATCAACTGCCCCGTTACGATTAGCGAGATCGTGTCTACCTACGAAAACGTTAAAAAAGAAGAGGTTTCGCTACAGAGCTTTATCGTGTGGTCTGAACCGATGGAAGACACTACGCCTGCCAAACTCGCCAACGAGCTTAAACGGGTTTCCGGTGTTATCCGCCAACTCAAGGCTTCCGGCAAAAAACTGCAGGAAACCAATAAAAAGCTGAAGCTTAAAAGAATCACGATAAAAGAACAGACCAAGCTTGAGAAGGATAAAACCAAATATCGCAAAGCGGTGGCAGGTTCTATAAAAGACCTCAAGCTTGAGCAGAACAGGATGAACGCCATAATCACCAAGCTTATGGGGTTTGGAAAAGTTATGACCGAGGCGAACCGCCAAATAAGAAACGCCGAGGAAAAACTTGGCATTCGGGAATCGAGGCGTGTTGAAGTCGTCCGCAAGGGTGGCAAGAAAAAGCAGGTGAGCGCAGAGCGAAAAGCCGAGCTGGAAGGCATTATCCAACTCGCCAAAAAAGAAATAAAGGTGATAGAAGCCGAAACCGACATGAACGAAGAAGATTTGAAGGTGGCTATCAACTCTATCGCCCACGGCCAGTCTCAGGAACAACGTTCGAAAAAGGCTTTGGCAGAGGCCAACCTGCGCCTGGTTGTTTCTATCGCGAAAAAATATACGAACAGGGGGTTGCAGTTCCTCGACCTTATACAGGAAGGGAACATCGGCCTTATGAAAGCGGTAGACAAGTTTGAATATCGCAGGGGCTACAAGTTTTCAACTTATGCCACATGGTGGATACGGCAGGCTATAACACGCGCCATAGCAGACCAGGCCCGCACGATACGCATACCTGTTCATATGATAGAAACTATCAACAAACTCATCCGCACGTCGCGCCAGCTCGTCCAGCAGATGGGCCGCGAGCCGACTCCGGAAGAAATCGCCGAAAGGATGTCACTTCCGGTAGATAAAGTCCGCAAGGTTATGAAAATCGCGAAGGAGCCTATCTCGCTGGAAACCCCGATAGGCGAGGAAGAAGACAGCCATTTAGGAGACTTTATCGAAGACAAAAAGGTGATGAGCCCCATAGAGGCGGTTGTTCGTACAAACCTGAAAGAACAAACGGCGGGAGTTTTATCCACTTTGGCGGCGCGTGAAGAAAAAGTTGTCCGTAAACGTTTCGGTATCGGGCTGGACTCCGAACATACGCTGGAAGAAGTCGGGAAAGACTTTGAGGTTACGAGAGAGCGTATACGCCAGATAGAGGCAAAAGCGTTGCGGAAACTACGTCACCCAAGCAGGAGCAAAAAACTGCGTTCTTTTGTTGAATATTAGGCGGATCGGCATATATAATGCCGCTTCTTTTTAATTAGCCTTCTCCCAAATAAAAAATTGGGGCCCATAGCTCAACTGGCTAGAGCTTCCGGCTCATAACCGGGCGGTTTCAGGTTCAAGTCCTGGTGGGCCCCCCATTTTATATGCACTGCCGTCAGGGTGCGGGGCTTCCTTGGGAAATAACAAAAATGCACTGCCGCCAGGGTGCGGGGC
>JAJRTC010000122.1 GCA_024278445.1 Nitrospirota bacterium | reverse complement strand
TGGGGGCTAACACCTCGCGGAAACTTCGCTCGCTAAACTCAGGTTTTATGTCAACGGGGGTCATATTCAAAAGTTCTTCTCTCGTATAACCTACCTGCTCAATTGCCCCCTGGTTTATATAAATGAGTTTAAGAGTGTCAGGGGTAAACATGAACACGCAATCGAGCGTGTTATCCAGAGTATCTTTAAACTGGCTAAGCTCTAACAGGGATTTCCCAAGATGGCTGGCAAGCCGGTTAACAGCCTTGGCCACTTCTTCTACTTCATCATGGCTTTCTATCTTTATTTTCTGTGAAAGATCGCCACATATCATGGCCTCCGTACCCTCTCTTAACTTCCTTAAGTTCCTCGTATAGAACCACGCGACAACGGCTGTTATCAGGGCTGAGAAAAAAACGACAAACAGGGCGATGGAGACACTCCCCTGCCATGCGTCAGACGTAAAAAGTTCAGCATGGCTCGTTACGAAGCCTGCCCGCAGAGTGGCCAGTTGCGTTCCAGTTTCATCCGTTACAGGCTCTGTTACGTCCAGAATGTTTTCTTCTGAAAAAGCGGGAATGGAACCAAACGAGGCAAGATTTTCCCCATGATCGTTCTGCACGACCAGATATTCAAAATGTCCGCTCTCTTCCAGGGTGGCAAGAAACTCCGCAAGGGCGGTTTTCTCATCGAGTGAAATGAGAGGAGCCAGAGAATCGGCAATAGCGAGGATTATCTCGTGAGCGCTATGCTCATAGACTTCAAGGTTTGAGTTTTCTATAAACCTTGCGCTGTTCCATAACAGCACAAATACAATTACGGCCTGTATGGTAATAACGCCAGCAATCAGTTTGGTGGCAAAACTAAAACCCTTCATTTTCATCATCACTCCACAACTGCTTGAAAATGACAGCCAATCATGGCAAAAAAACATTAAAACCAACCGGTTGCATAAAAATCAGACAATCTGAGCTGGTCAACCCACGGGGAAACGGGTTATCAGACATGAAGCGCAACCTGGCATATCCCCTTCTACGGTCATTCTAGCATAATACAGTGATACGATTCCATACAGACTTAATATACCAAACAGGCCAATAAAACACTCTACGCACCGAATAATCAATTTTTTACCACCAAACCTTGTGTAAAAAACAGATGCAAGACAAACAGTTATACTCTTTCTACTACTAAAAACTGTTTAAAAAAGATATTTAGTGCTATGCTGGGGGAGGTGCATCGAATGTAGGACCAAATTAATAGGATAGCAAATGATTGGTAAACTCAATTCAACGATAGAAGTAACTGACCTTCTGAGGCGTCACGGAATTACGTCAACTTTACAGAGGGTGGAAATAGCCCAGACACTTTTTGAAAAACGGCAACATCTTTCCGCCGAACAGGTTTTGGAAAAGGTAAACCAGGGGCGAAATATCGTGTCCAAGGCCACGGTTTACAACACATTGCGCCTTTTTTCCCAAAAAGGGCTGGCAAAAGAAATTATAGCCGACCCGACCAAAGTCTTCTTTGAACCAGCCTCCACCGACCATCATCACTTTTTTAACGTGGATACAGGCGAACTCATAGACATAGAACCTAGCGATGTATCGATAGAAGGCCTGCCCAGTGCGCCCGGCAACGCCATCATAGTAGGTGTAGACGTCATTGTGCGTATGAGAAACAACGGCCACTCCGCAAATTAATTCAGGCACCAATACCGCTTGACCTCCCATGTGCGTTGATGCAGAATGCTATATTTTCAAGTCGTTGAAATAAATCTGTTTTATAAGGGAATACTTTTATGCACCCCTGGTTTGATATAGATATTGGCAGTGAGGCACCAACCACCGTTCGCGCCTTTATTGAAATCGAACGCAACTCCAGGCTAAAACTGGAACTGGACAAAAAAACGGGCCTCCTTAAAGTTGACAGGGTTCTGCATGGGGCGGTTCACTACCCGCACAGCTACGGGTTTATACCCAAAACATATTGTGAAGACAATGACCCGCTCGATATTTTTGTTCTTTGCTCAGAAACAATTCCGGCTGGAACTATCGTTGCGTGCCGCGTAATTGGCGTGATGAAACTTTTAGACCAGGGTGTCTCCGACGACAAGGTTATCTCCGTTGCCGCCGACGACCCCGCATACACCGAAATTTTCAATATAAGCCAGCTTCCAAGCTACAGACGTGACGAAATGAAAAAGTTTTTCTCTGAATATAAAACCCTGGAGAAAAAAGAGGTTAAGGTAAGTGACTTCCTGAACCACGACGAGGCGGCAAAAATCGTGCAAGAGGCACGAGATTATTACAAGCGTGAGAAAAAACGCCTCACAGGCATGTACCTCCCCCAAAAGGGACGGGCGGCAACACCCGCCACCCAACCCACGGCTAAAAATCCTTAAAATCGTCGTCGTCGTCGAACGGAATAGCGCTCTCAACGTTCTTCTTTGGCGCAGGCGCTGATGAGGCCGCTGATTTCACCGGCGCATAGGCTTTCGGAGCCGTGCGGGCCACAGCAGGCGCTCTACCCGCCAGCTGTTTCCTTCCACCGCTACTTGGCGAACCGTGCTGATTCATACCCGTGGTGTCTACCCCGCTTACTATCATCATAAGGCCGCGAACAACGTCGTTCAAGCTCTCCGCCTGCGCCGAAAGCTCTTCAGAGGCCGCCGCAGACTGCTCGGCGTTCGCCGCGTTTTGCTGTGTCACCCTGTCCATCTGCGACACGGCGTTGTTTACCTGGTCTATCCCCTGCGCCTGCTCGTTGGAAGCGGACGCGATTTCACCTACGAGATCCGTTACCTTCTTCACGTTGTCCAACATCCCTACGATCGCCTGGTTCGCTTCAGCCGCCATGGAGCTTCCGCTTTCCACGCGGCCACCCGATTCCTCAATAAGAGACGACGTATCCTTTGCCGCAGCGGCGGAGCGTTGCGCCAGGTTTCGCACTTCCTCGGCCACAACGGCAAAACCTTTGCCATGCTCGCCGGCACGGGCCGCCTCAACCGCCGCATTCAAGGCAAGAAGATTCGTTTGAAAGGCGATTTCTTCTATCACCTTGTTGATTTTCCTTATCTCGTCTGACGATTTGGTTATCTCATCCATGGCGACACTCATGTTATTCATGATCTCGCCACCCTTTTCCGCTTCTTTCATAAGATCTTTTGCAAGAGCGCTGGCCTCGTTTGCGTTGTCGGCGTTCTGTTTGGTCATAGAGGCCATCTGGTCAAGCGCAGAAGAGGTTTCCTCAAGAGACGACGCCTGCTCCGTCGCCCCTTCGGCCAACATCTGGCTGGAAGATGAAACCTGGCCGGAAGCCGATTCTATCTGCCCCGCACCCTCGCCCAACGTTGTAATTGAGATGTTTATCGGTTTTATCACTGACCTCGTCAGGAAGAAAAAGATAAAAATGAAGACACCAACTGAAAGGGCAAGAAGCCCCAGGCTCAAAATCTCATCCATCGACGATTCGGATTTGATACGGTCAGCATCCACCGTAGCAATATTTCCCACCACTTTCGAAATGTTAAGAGCGGTGTTGATAGCCTTTGTCGCCGCACCGATCCAGTCGCCACCACTAATAGGATATGGTTCACCGTTGGCACTGGCTGAATAAATTTTCTCGCGCAGTTGCTGGTACCCTCCCAAAAACTCCGCCTCATACGCCGAAATGGCGGAGGATAGGTCATCTGGAGTGCCGGAAAGATTTTTCTGGGACAAAATGGCATCCGAAGCGTTTTCGACCAGCGCCCTGTAACCTACGAGTGTTTCCTTGGTCGCGGGGGGAATCGGCTTGCCGCTTGCTATTATGCCACCCAATACCGCACGTTCACGCCCGGCAAACTCCGCTAACGTCGCAACATTAACCCTTGTCACGGCGTTGAGTAGCATAACCCCTTCGCGGTCGTCGTGAGGCGCAAAAGCGATGTCACGCAATAAAAACTCGGCTTTTATATTTTTAGAAGCAATGGGAACCCATTCGCTTCTTTTGATGCTACCGCTTGTCACCCTGGACCTTACCGCCTGTAAACTACCATAAGCTGACTTCCATGAGCTAAACTGGCTCTCGAAATCACGGTCGGGATATGTGTTTATCAGTTCCTTTGCAGTTCTAATTGCAGACGTAACTTCCTCGTCACCCTTGGAGCCCAAATTATTAAATTTGCTTATAAGGGACGCAGGAGGGGCATCACTACCTAAAATGGTGGCGCCAACTCCTCGCTCTATCGCCTGCCATCCGGCGGCGGCGTTCAGATATCCTGCAAGTTCGTTTTTCAGGCCGTAATTAGACGCCATGTCGTTCTTTTCCATTGCCCCCGTTATAAGAATACCGGAGAGGAGCAACGCAATCACCAGCATAACCGCCAGCATTGAAATCAGTTTTGCCTGTAAGCTTTTCATAATCGCCACCTTCTATTTAATCAACATGGAGGGAGAGTTTTTTTGTGAAGAATATCGGCAAGCGCCAAAAAACAAAAACTGCATGGAGAAGAAAAAGCCACCGAAATAAGTTCCTCTCAGTTTTATTAATTAGCCACATTATACATTGATTTTGTTGATATTGAAAGCGTCTGTAATGCTTAAAATATAAAAAAAACAGACCATCTGCTTATTAAAGAAACAGTAAAATGCGGCGAGCCTTGAAGGAGGTGTTGTTGGGCGCGTCCTGAACTTTTTGGAATGGAATTTTGGCTGACGCTTATATGAAAAACTTTTCGTATGATAACTTCTCAAGGCACGGGCAAGAAATAAGCTTTTATATTTGCACCAACGCTATCCAGTTTCCGTTTACAGCGCAAACCTATAGAGCGGCTCCATGCAATGTCAATTTTGCCAAATTAGTCACTTTTGTCATCTTTGTCACAAGGAGGTTGTCAAACTTCACCTTATCTACTTGATTATTAAAGTAATTCTGTTTGGCACAACCATTGCTATATATGCTGAGAGGGGTTTTGTTTTGCGAGCCTATCGTTGTTTTAAAAAACCGTTTATAGCCAAAAACCGGCTGGGTTGACATGGGACATGGGGTACGAACGGTCTCACCCACCGGTGAGATAAGGCCCTGCTAGGTATGTGGCTGACTTGCAGGAAAAAACGAGGTAGCCACAACCGCTGGTTGCAGAAGATATTGAACAAAGTTATGCGTGTTTTCACAGGATTCGATAGAGGTATAAAATGAAAAGTAGGGCTGGAACTAAAGTACTGTGGCCAATGCTGACACTAGGGGTGATTGTAATATTGGTGTTGTTCTTGTATGTATGGGCGATAGTGCGTTATCTTTAGCGCCATCGTTGTTTCAAATAATCTGGAGTTTATCCGGAAAGGTAGCGATTAATGGATATTGTTATATTTATAGGTTTTGGTCTTCTGCTCATTTTTCTGGTTATCGAAGCTCGGAACGACCGGAACAGGTGGAATAAGGAATTTGACGATACGCTGATGCGGCACAATTTTACGCAGAGCTTAAAGTCACATGATTACGCTGAAAAAACGATAAAAAAGCTGATTCAACCCAATAAGGCCCTCGACATACGAAAACCGAATAAAGCTGTTTTGGGCGACAAGGAAATTTATTTTTCCAAAATGTATATCGGAGAACCAGGAGTAGATAACGTAACCATCTCTGATGCTTTTTTCTTTCCATTAAATTGCGCTACAGACCAGCACTTTATTTTCTTTATGAAATTCGATTATTATCAGGGTTTGGCTTACAACAAGGATCTGGTTACTTCAGTTTATACGCTGGAAGATAATTTTACGCCAAATGCGCTTGTGGAGCTTAAGCTTCCGAAGAGAACCGAACTGGATAATGTGTTGTTCGCCTTTGGAGAAGAAGGAACTTCTTTAGACACCCTCTATGGCTCACCTTTGTTCAACTGCATCGCAGAGGCTGGAACGTATGGGTTTTTCGCCTTTTACTATAAACAGGGAATGGCGTCGCTATTAACTTTGGAGCGATACGAAAAACGTAACGGGTCTGGCATCAACTGGAAAGAGCAGTGGTTATATATTCAGGAGTTGATGAGGCTCTCCCCCAGGAATTAGCGGCCCATACGTGCGCCCTCTGTTTTATTTTCCTGATTATCGGCAGCTTCCCCCGAATTTTGTAGAAGCCGGGGTCGCGCTGACAACGGGCAAAGAGGGTTCTCTTTTAAAATCAACTAGTTTCCAAACGGCATGGGATATGCTTCTGCATAAGTTCAGATAAGCTTATTTTTCATCATCTTTGTGACGATAGATAAATATAGAAGGAGCAAAGAGACAAATGGAAATTTCAACGCAAGACAAAGCCAGGCATTATCTGAACCCACTGCATGTTTACTGCTCTCTTGCCCATGTTCTGCAAAAGAAAAGAGCAATGTTGGCCGCAATGGCTTATGAAAAAGTAATCATGACTTTTATTTCCGGCCACTGGAAATAAAAAAAGTCCTTAAGTGCAAGCTTAAGCAGTTCGGCCTGAATGGTTGCAACGCTACGCCCCACGGCAAATGAGTGGGGCGCAAAAACTCTCTTTTCGGTTATAATCGGGCGCAATAAAACTTCCGTTATAAAAAAACCGTGATTATACAAAGCATCCTGGGGCTTACTCTCCTTGTGGGATTTGCATACGCCATAAGCGAGGAGAAACATAAAATACCGTTCCGGATGGTGGTCACAGGGCTTACTCTGCAAATACTTTTGGCCATTCTTCTTTTAAAACTTCCGTTTTTTAAAGATATCTTTTTATCGCTCAACAAGGTGGTGGCGTCGCTCGACGAGGCAACAACCGCCGGGACCTCTTTCGTGTTCGGCTATCTTGGTGGCGGAGCATTGCCGTTTAACGAGAAATCTCCGGGTGCAAGTTTCATACTTGCTTTTAAGGCGTTGCCGTTGATACTCGTTGTAAGCGCCCTCTCCTCACTTCTTTTCTATTGGAAAGTGCTACCGGTGATCGTTAAAGGATTTGCGTGGGGGCTAAAAAAAACGATGGGTATAGGCGGTGCAACAGGGCTTGGAGTTGCGGCGAACATATTTGTGGGCATGGTGGAGGCTCCACTTTTTATACGCCCCTACTTAAAGGAGATGACACGCAGTGAAATCTTCATGGTCATGACATGCGGCATGTCTACCATAGCGGGAACGGTGATGGTTCTTTATGCGAGCATTTTAAGCCATGCCATACCAGACGCGATGGGGCATATTTTAACCGCGTCGATCATAAGCGCCCCATCAGCGATGATGATATCGGCGGTTATGGTTCCCGGAACCGGGGAGAAACAGACTACGGGCGACATCATTCCACCGCAAGGAACCAAAAGTTCAATGGATGCGATAACCAGGGGTACGGGCGAAGGAATAAACCTTTTGATAAACGTTGTCGCCATGCTTGTCGTTCTCGTGGCATTGGTTCACCTCGTTAACATCATGTTAGGTCTTATCCCTCCAGTAAGCGGCGAGACTGTCACACTGCAACGATTGCTGGGTTACGTGATGGCACCCGTTGTATGGCTTATCGGCATACCCTGGAGCGAGGCTGTAACGGCGGGGTCGCTCATGGGTGTTAAAACCGTGTTAAACGAGTTTTTGGCCTACCTGCAAATGGCCAACCTCCCCGAAGGAGCCTTGTCTGACCGGAGCCGATTGATAATGACCTACGCCATGTGCGGGTTTGCAAACTTCGGCAGTTTAGGAATCATGATAGGCGGCATGGGGGCTATGGCACCTGAGAGACGCAACGAGATCGTCGGACTGGGATTAAAGTCGATAGTCTCCGGCACGTTGGCGACGCTTATGACCGGTGCCGTTGTGGGAATTGTGGGGGGATATTAGTAACATTGGGGTATTCATCAAATCTTCAAGTGGTAATCACTGCAATTTCAGTTAAGTCATGCAGAGAATCTGTTCATAGCTATCCTGAACCACAGGTGAAGGAACTCATTTTGAAATCGAGTTTCTTCGCGGAGCCTGTCCTGAGTGAACGAAGTGAATCGAACGGGCCTAGAATGACACTCAATAAGGCTTTTTAAAAACGCCGCTAACGTCAAAAACCACATAACCAAAGGCCACCCAGCACTTGTCATCCTGAACCGCAGGTGAAGGATCTCATTCTCAAATCGAGATTCTTCGTCACCTGCGGCTCCTCAGAATGACAGTTTGAATGACTTTTTCAGCAACCTGCTAGCACTCAGAATGACAAGCTAACGAAAGCTTTTCGTAAAAAAACGCGATCACCTTTTTAAAAAATGACCGCGCCTTAAAATAAAAAAAATTAATCGATTTTCAGATACTTCTCCGGTGCCGTGCCGCACACAGGGCATTTTTGTCCCGGTTTGCCAAACTCTATATGCCCGCAGACCGGGCAAAGATAGGCTTCCAGATCAAGGTCTTTTCCGCTCTTAACGCTCTCTAACGCTTTTGTATAAAGTTCTGCATGAACTTTTTCCGTCTCAAGCGCCATGCGGAACATCCTTTTGGCCTTATGCCCTTCGGCCTCGGCCTGTTCAAGCATTGAAGGGTACATCTCGGTAAACTCGTATGTCTCGCCCGCTACGGCCGCTTCGAGATTCTCAAGCGTCGTTTTAACCCCGTCGAGCGCCCGCAGATGCCCATGAGCATGAAGCGTTTCAGCTTCGGCGGCGGCGCGGAAAAGCTTTGCCACGTTAGGCAAGCCGTCCTTATCTGCCTGGGTGGCAAAAGCTAAATATTTGCGGTTGGCCTGGCTTTCACCGGCAAAAGCAGTTTGCAAGTTTTCTTCCGTCGTTGGCATGGTAAAAATCCCCTCTCCTGATTGTTATCATCAAAACATTAAATTAAAAATGGAAACCGCCGCTGGTGGCGGGAGTGCGCATGTTACGCAACTCGGCAATCCGTTTTTCCATTGGCGGATGCGTGCTAAAAAGTGACGTAAAATCTTTTCCGCTAAGCGGACTTACGATAAACATGTGCGCCGTGGCAGGGTTCGCATTCATCGGAATCTGCTTCGCCGCGGTTCCAAGTTTTTCTAACGCACGGGCTAACGGCATAGGGTCGCCCATAATCTCGGCCCCTACCCTGTCTGCCTGATACTCGCGCGTTCTAGATATCGCCATCTGCACAAGCATGGCGGCTATCGGCGCTAAAATCATCATCACTATCATAACGATTGGGTTGCCACCCCGTTCGTTGTCACGCCCGCCAAAAAGCATAGACATCTGCGCCATGTTCGCAAGCATGCTTATGGCACCTGCAACGGTTGCGGCAATGGTGCCGATTAAGATATCGCGATTTTTAACATGCGCCAGCTCATGGGCCAACACTCCCGCCAACTCGTCACGGTCAAGTATATTCGTTATCCCCTGCGTAACGGCCACCGCCGAGTGGGACGGGTTACGCCCTGTCGCAAAGGCGTTCGGCTGTTCAGACGGTATGATATAGACCTTGGGCACAGGAAGGCTCGCCCTTTGCGCCAACTGGCGCACGATGTCGTAAAGCCATGGCGCGTCAGATTCTGTAACCTCGCGCGCTCCATACATTTTGAGCACGACTTTATCGCTGTAAAAATACGCGAAGAAATTCATTCCGATAGCCAGCATAAAGGCGAAAATCATCCCGGCCCGGCCACCCATCATGGCTCCTGCGTATATAAAAATCAGGGTTAGGGCACCCAGCAAAAACGTGGTCTTTAACGTGTTCATTTTAAGAAACTTACCTCCAACTGCTTGATAACGGTAAATAAAAACCCTGTTTCATGACCAGACTTTATATAAGACCGGGTTTTTGCCCTGTCAACCGGTAGTAAGCAAAAAAATACCCGTCACCCGCCCTTTTTAAGGACAACGTCTAAAAGGCGATATGGCAAAACTCTTCGTAAAAACCCGGCAACATGGGTGTGAAATGTAACGTAATAACGTATTTTGGGGCGCGAGCTCTCAAGTGCATGTATCAGCTTTTTAACGACCGCATCGGGTGGCAACGTAAAACTCGCCACCGGGCCTTTGGTTATCAGTTTTTTTACAAGCCCCGTATATTTTGCATGATGGAAACTTTTCTCCGCATCGATATGTTTTTTAAACGCTTCGTATGCGTTTTCCCTGAATTTTGTGTCAATCGGCCCGGGCTCTATGATAGAGACAAAAATCCCGGTGCCATGAAGCTCCATACGCATGCAGTCGGAGAGCGCTTCGAGCGCATACTTGCTTGAGTTGTATGCCCCGCGCATGGGAGGTGAAACAAGCCCTAGCACCGAGCTGTTCTGCACGATTCTCCCCGTTCCGTTTTGCCTCATTACAGGTATTAAAAGATTAGTCAATTCCTGCGTTCCGAAAACATTTATTTCAAATTGCTCTCTTAACGCATCACGGGTCAGGTCCTCCACGGCACCAGGCAAGCCGTAGGCCCCATTGTTAAAAACGGCATAAAGCTTCCCATCCGTCATTTCCAAAACCTTGTTCACGGCAGAAGAAATGGAGGTGGAATCGGCAAGATCAAGTTGCAGGCTTTCAAACCCTTTTCGGGTAAGCGTATCGACATCCTCCAGCTTGCGGGCAGTGGCAAAAACACGCCAGCCACGCTTTTTTAAAGTTTCCGCCGCACAAAAACCTATGCCGCTGGAGCAACCCGTAACAAGAAGACTTTTTTCCATTTCACAAAAGGCCCCGGTCAAAAAATAAAACTCGGTATTA
>JAJRTC010000012.1 GCA_024278445.1 Nitrospirota bacterium | reverse complement strand
GAGACTATCGGAGGAGAGGCTTTACTCCAGTTTAACACTGAACTACAATACGGGTTTACCAGATATTTTAGAGGATTCCTGTTCTACGACAGGGGTAACGTTTATGGGAGCAATGACGATCTTGGAAACACCACGGATCGCTATTATGACTTGGCTGAAATGAGGCATAGCTGGGGTTTTGGTATTCACTTCTTCTCGCCGGTCGGGCCGATCAGTATTGCGTATGGCTTCAAGCTCGATCAGCGTAAGGATGAGTCTCCCACTGAGTTTCATTTCACTATAGGAGGGTCTTTCTAGCCATAATGAAAAAGCTAATAATAAACAGATATTTCTTGTCATTTGTTTTTGTTGCAACTTTTGCTTTCACGACAGGGTTGGCATCGGCTGGCGATGTGAAAATCGGCGGGGTGGATTTGCAGAAAATCCTGGATAAATCGATTGCGGGTAAAGAAGCCTTAAACGGGCTGAAAACCGTGGCTGAAAGAGAGAAAAAGGCCCTTGAAGACAAACAGCACGCCTTTCGCGACCTTAAGAAGGAACTTGAACAGCAAAGCATGATGATGCGCGAGTCTACCATGGCCGAAAAAGAAAAAAAGCTTCGCCGTTTAAAACGTGAGATCGAGCTTTACAGGGAAGACGCGCAACAGACTATCCAGAAGGAGCAGAGCAGAATCATGCGCAAGCTTCTTAAAAGCATAACTAAAATTATCGCCGTTTACGCCAAGGAAAATGGTTATTCGCTAATAGTGGAAAAAGGGCAAGGCCCAAACCCGCTTGGCGTAATTGTTCTTTATATGGATGACGCGATAGAAATCACTCCTGCGATTATAGAAATTTATGACAAAGAGTATTCTTCTTCCAAGGGCAAGGCCAAAAAGTAAGTAATGAAACTGGGCGAGATCGCCAAAACACTTGGGCTCACGTTTCACGGTGGCGACCTTGAAATTGAGGGCGTGGCACCGATCGGGAGCGCGGGTGGGGCGGAGATCGCTTTTTTAGCGGATAAAAAATCATCTGCCCTGATTGAGTCATCAAAAGCGGGCGCATTTATAGTTCCTGAAGGTGTTCTGGTTGACAGGCCTTTCATTACGTCCAAACTTCCTCTTTTAACTTTTGCCAGGGTGATGGAGCTTCTTCACCCGGAACGCCGTCCTGAGCCTTCTATTCATTCTTCCTCTGTGATTGCTGATGACGTCCACCTGGGGAGTAGCGTGCATGTAGGGCCTTTTGTTTCCATTGGTGCTGCATCAAAACTTTCTGACAACGTAGTTGTTAGAGCCGGAGCGAAAATAGGGGAGCGTTGCACGATAGGCAGAGGTAGCGAGATCTTTGAAAACGTCGTAATCTACGATAAAACCGAAATAGGCACACGTGTCCGAATCCACGCCAATACCACCATAGGAGCAGACGGTTTTGGTTATGTGCGTGAGGGGTTGGGTGAGCGACAAAAAATTCCGCATACAGGTTCCGTGTTTATAGAAGACGATGTGGAGATTGGGGCGAATTCCTCCATTGACCGCGCGAGCATGGGTAAAACGATTCTAAAACGTGGCGTAAAGCTTGATAATCAGGTGCAAATCGGACACAACGTGCTTATCGGAGAGGATACGGTTATAGCCGGTTGTTCCGGGATAGCAGGCTCTACCACGGTAGGTGCAAACGTTATGGTTGGCGGCATGGTTGCCATTACGGATCATGTCACAATCGCTTCAGGCGTCATGATAGCCGGCAAAACCGGTGTTCATTCCGATATTAAAGAGCCTGGCGTATATGCCGGGCCCATGGCCATGAAAAATATGGAATATAAAAGATTCCTTCTGGTTGGCAGGAAGGTGGAAAAACTCGCATCTCAAGTAAAATCGCTTGAAACAAAAATGGGTTTAAAAAAACAGGAGCGTTAAATTGGTTATTGAACATCAGGAATTAAAAAAATATATCCCGCATCGGCACCCCTTTTTGCTGGTAGACAGGATAATTGAAATAGAGGTTGGCAAGCGGGCTGTTGGTGTGAAGAACATCACAGGGTCGGAGAGCTTTTTCTCAGGACATTTTCCTGATGAGCCTGTGATGCCGGGAGTGCTCATCATAGAGGCGCTGGCCCAGACGGCGGCGGCGCTTGCAACGTATTCCAGTCCTGACGACCAGGGGAAAATAATATACTTCGCCGCGATAGACAACGCACGATTTAAAAAACTGGTTCTGCCGGGGGATACGGTGCTTCTCGAGGTAGATGTCATCTCCGCCCGCAGAAGGATGTGGAAAGTTGAGGGGACTGCCAGGGTTGGTGACGATGTAGTTTGCTCGGCACTGCTTACAGCCATGGTAAAGGGCTAAAACCTGAATGCCAGCTTCAATCCATGAAACGGCGATACTCGATTCATCAGCCAAAATTGGTGCCGATGTTAATATCGGGCCGTTTTCAATCATAGGCCCTGACGTGCATGTAGGCGACGGGTGTAATATCGGCCCGCGTACGTCGATTAACTGGACACAACTTGGCGCTGGTTGCCATGTGGGGGCGAACACTATTGTGGGGGGCGACCCGCAGATTTATAACTGGGAGCCAGTCGAATCGTGGGTAAAGGTTGGAGCCGGATCGGTTATCAACGAGCTTACGGTTATTCACCGTTCGATGTATAAGGGGGGTGCAACTTCGATAGGTGAAAAATGTTACATCATGGCCCAGTGTCATGTGGGGCATGATTGTATTTTAGGTAAAGACGTAACCGTAACGACTCTTGCTGGGCTTTCCGGCCATATCGAAATTGGAGATTACGCCACCATAGGCGGCGCGGCTGGAATACACCAGTTTGTGCGAATAGGGGCGATGGCGATGATCGGCGGCATGTCGCGCCTTACGCAAGACATACCGCCATACTTTACCGTGGCTGGCGCTCCGCCGAAATCGTATGGGCTTAATACCTATGCGCTAAAAAAACATGGCGTACCACCTGAGGAGGTTGTTGCGCTTAAAAAGGTATACAGGATTCTTGCGCGTTCATCCCTGACTGCTGAAGACGCGATATCTCGCATAGAGCAGGAATTTGCGGGCTCACTCATGGTGAAAAATCTGGTTGAATTTATAAAAAATGCCAAGCGGGGCCTCGTTTTATAACCACTTTCTGGCTTTGTTAATTTCCCCCTAAATGGTAACGTGTTGAAAATATGGAGATTTTATAAAATCTCCGCAGAAATGGTTTTTGGGATATAATTTTCCTTTCCAAAAATCTGAAGTATTGGTGAAATTGAAACGAAATGAATAAAGATATAAAAGTCGGAGTTATAGGCGCAGGACGCATGGGCCAATACCATGTTGGTGTATATTCCGAGATGACGGGCGTTAATCTTGTGGGTATCGCAGACATCGACGAAACCCGCGGCGCCCCGGTTGCAGAAAAATACCTGACTTCCCATTACACTGACTACAGCGATCTTTTCGACAAGGTCGATGCGGTTTCAATAGCGGTTCCAACTTCCTTGCATTACGATATAGCGAAAGAGTGCCTTACCGCAGGCATTCACTGCCTCGTTGAAAAACCTGTAAGCAACAACCTTGAAAAGGCCGAGGAGCTTTTCAGAATTGCAGACAATAAAAATCTTGCGCTACATGTCGGTCATGTCGAGCGTTTCAACGGTGCCGTGCAGGAGCTTAAAAAGGTTGTGCATAAACCGATTCTTATCGAGTCGAGAAGGCTTGGGCCGTTTGACAAACGAATACAGGATGACGGTGTGGTGCTGGACCTTATGATTCATGATATCGACATTATTCTAAACCTTGTCGATTCGCCAATAAAAGAGCTTAACGTTATAGGTTCCTCCGTTTTTACAGCCAGAGAAGATGTTGTGAATGTCCAGATCATGTTTGAAAACGGATGCCTTGCGAATATAATCGCTTCGCGTGCCACGCAGGAGAAAATACGCACCCTGGCCGTGACTCAGGAAAAAGAATATGTAGTACTCGACTATACAAGCCAGGATATTCTCGTTCATCACCGTGTTTCATCGCATCACGAGTTAACCCGCAAGGAACTAAAATATAAGCAGGAAGCTGTTATCGAGCGTATTTTTGTCCACCGGGAAAACCCGCTTAAGTTGGAGCTCCGGCACTTCCTGGACTGTGCAAACAACGGTGCCAAAAGATATACCTCGGTGGAAAACGAGTTAAAATCCTTGAAGGTGGCGCTCATAGTGCTTGAGAAAATTGCACTTATTCAAGGAAAAACCCCGGTAGCCTCTGCCGTATGAGCGAGCCTCTTGGGCTTATAGCGGGTTTAGGAGATATCCCTGCTATTCTGGCCCGCGAGGCGGAGTTGGCCGGTCGCCGTGTTGTTGCGGTGGCTTTTGACAAGGTCTCTATTTCCGCCCTTGAAAGCGCGGCTTCCGAAACCAGCCTTTTGGGGTTAGGGCAGGCATCTAAAATCATGCGAACTTTTCATGACGCGGGTGTTAAAGATATCGCCATGATTGGCAAGGTAGACAAACGTTTTCTTTTAAGGAACCCCAAAATAGATTTGCGTGGCATTTCTATTTTAAAAAACCTTGTTAGCGGAAGTGACGACACCATCATGCTTGGCATAGTTCGCGAGCTTGAAAAGGAGGGCTTCCGTGTTGTAAGCCAAGTGGAGTTTTTAAGAAACCTGATGCCGGGTGCCGGGGTTTTCTCGTCGAGACAACCTGCCAAAGCGGAATTGGCCGACATTAAATTTGGAATGAAAATGGCCAAGGGCATTGCGGCTTTGGATATCGGGCAGACGGTAGTCGTAAAGAACATGTCGATTCTTGCAGTTGAGGCTATAGAAGGAACTGATGAAGCGATTGAGAGAGGCGCAGGTTTTGCGGGCTCCGGCGCTGTTGTATGCAAGGTGAGCAAGCCTAATCAGGACCTGCGGTTTGATGTTCCCACTGTTGGGGTAAAAACGATAGAACATATGGTGAAGGTTAAGGCCTCTCTGCTTGCTATTGAAGCTAACGGGACGGTAGTTGTGAACCTTAATGAAATGGTTGAACTTTGTAATAAACGGAAACTTGCGTTTGTCGCTGTTTGATTGCGGCCTAACTAGCTGAAAATGAGGCGTTTACCCGGCTTTGGCTACTTGCTGATTTTTAACTTGTAGTCCGTGATTTTGCGGCGCAGTGTGTTCCTGTTCATTCCAAGCAGGTGGGCCGCTTCGGTTTGGTTGCCGCCGGTTTCTTCTAACACAATGCTAAGCAGGGGTTTTTCTACAAGAGAGAGAACCATGGAATGAAGTTCTGTTCCGTTTTCAGTATTTTTTATTTTACGAAGATACTTTGGGAGATTGTCCCTTAGTCTGTTTTCAAAAGATTCCTGGCTTTTCAACCTTTACTCCACTCGTCATGCGTATGTATATGTACCCGGTTTAGAATTTAACCCGGCACGCCACCCCTACTTTAAAAATGTTCGCGGACCAATGCGACCACTGATTGCAATGCTAGCATAAGCATGTTTCAAGTCAATAGCCAAAAGTCGGTTTTGGCGCGAGTTTTTTTTTGAAATTTTGTCTGCTCGCCTTGTGGGTGATATTATTGATTTCTGTGCGCAGGCCAAGTCAAAAATCCCTTTTACAGCTAGATAAAAGGTGTTAGAGTCTTCGAGTTCAAGAGGTCGGCTGAGGCAATTTCCCGCGTTGTTTGGCTATACCCTTTCGCCTTTTTATTTGTTTCTATCGCTTTAATGGAATGTAGTTGATAAAAAAATGAAACTTACAAATGATGTTGAAGAGCTAAACAAAATAGCGCGTGAGTTACGCATTGATATTCTGACGATGCTAAACAAGGCTGTCTCAGGTCATTCAGGCGGCTCCCTTTCGGCTATCGATATACTTACCGCTCTTTATTTTGGCAGGATGAAGCACGACCCTGCAATGAGCGTGGAAGAAGACAGAGACAAGTTCGTGTTGTCAAAGGGGCATGGGGCTCCCGCTTTATACGCGGTTCTTGCCAAATGCGCCTATTTTGAGCGGAGTCAGCTTAACTCATTGAGAAAGTTAAACGCAATGCTCTCCGGGCATCCCTTTTCGCCTAGCACTCCCGGGGTGGAAGTCTCCACCGGGTCTTTGGGGCAGGGGCTTTCCATGGCTAACGGGATGGCTCTTGCTAACAAGCTGGATGGTAAAAAGGGTCATGTTTTCTGTATGATGGGTGATGGTGAAAATCAGGAAGGGCAGGTTTGGGAAGCGGCTATGACATCTGCTCATTACGGGCTGGACAACGTGGTGGCGATACTGGATCATAATGGATTGCAGATAGACGGGGCAGTCTCGGATATAATGGGAGTCGAGCCGTTAGACAAAAAATGGGCGGCGTTTGGCTGGGAAGTTATTGAAATCGACGGACATGATATGGCCGCCATTCTTGACGCTATAGATCGCGCATTAGCGGTCAAGGGCAAACCTGCTCTTATTTTGGCTCACACAGTCAAGGGCAAGGGTGTTTCATTTATGGAAAACAAGGCCGAGTATCATGGTGTACCGCCATCTGACGATGAATTGAAAATTGCGTTAGAAGAACTTTTGCCTGCGTAAAGCCGGCTGTAGTGATGGATATAAATTTAAGGTGTACGTTATGCGTGAGAGCCTGGAGCGTTAACGCAACGTTACATGTAGCAATAGATGGAAGGATGTTTAAAGGGTGAACGGTGTGACTCGATCTGTTGAAAAAAAATCTCTGCGTGACGCCTATGGCGCAACGTTGCTGGAGTTAGGTGATAGTAACAAGAACATAGTGGTGTTGGACGCCGATCTTTCAAGTTCCACCCGCACCTCGAAGTTTGCAAAAAAACATGCAGACAGGTTTTTTAATATGGGTGTAGCCGAGCAAGACATGATATCGACGGCGGCAGGGTTTGCGGCGGCAGGTAAAATTCCTTTTGTTTCAACTTTTGCCATTTTTGCCACTGGTCGTGCATGGGATCAGGTTCGCCAGTCTGTTTGTCTTTCAGGCATGAATGTGAAAATAGTAGCTTCACATGGCGGCATTACGGTAGGAGAAGACGGGCCAACTCACCAGGCGTTGGAGGATATCACCCTTATGCGCGTTCTTCCCAATCTAACGGTTATAGTCCCGGCGGACGCCCATGAAACTTCCGCCGTTATCAAAAAAGTGGCAGAAACCGACGGCCCGTTTTATGTGCGAACCTCGCGCGATAAATTTCCGGTGTTGTTCGACGAGGGACAACCGTTTGAAATAGGGAAGGGAACCGTTATGCGTGATGGTTCTGACGTAACTATAATTGCTTGCGGGGTGATGGTGTCTAAAGCGTTAACAGCGGCTGAAATACTTTTAGCCGATGGTATTTCCGCCGTGGTTATTAATATGCCGACAATCAAGCCGATTGATGAGGACTTGATACTTAAAATGGCCGAGACGACAGGTGCTATCGTAACGGCTGAGGAGCATTCCGTAATAGGGGGGCTTGGCGGTGCCGTTGCGGAAGTTGTTTCTGAAAAGAGGCCTTGCCCTGTGGTTAAGGTTGGAATGAAATCAGGCTTTGGAAAGTCTGGCAAGCCGGAAGAACTGCTTAATGCTTATAATATGAACAGCGCCGCCATCGTTGAAGCGTCGCTAAGAGCCGTGTCGATGAAACTTTAACCGGCCGGAACAGAAAATAATGGATCAGGAGAAAATAATTATGTCGGAGACTTCCGAGGCTACCCTTGTAAAAAAAGTTAAAAAACAGCGGCTCATATCTGGCCCTGCAATGGCTGGTATCATTTTTGCCTTAACGCTCGGGTTGGCGATTGGCGGTCTTTTCAAAACCAGTTCAGTTTTGGCTGTGGTTAACACCTACAGTGAACTTGAGGTATTTGCAGACATCTTGTCGCTGGTTGAAAATAACTATGTAGAAGAAGTCGAGAGCAAAAAACTGGTGGAGGGGGCTATTAACGGCATGTTGCGTTCCCTGGACCCGCATTCAAGTTATATGACGCCAGAGCTTTTCAAGGAAATGCAGGTCGAAACCGAGGGGGAGTTTGGCGGGCTCGGCATAGAAATTACGATTGAAAATAACTGGCTTACCATAGTGACTCCCATGGAGGATACCCCTGCATGGCGTATCGGGCTTAAAGCCGGAGACCGGATTGCAAAAGTGGACGGTGAACTGACACATGACATGAGCCTTATGCAGGCTGTCCGCAAAATGCGTGGCAAGCCCGGAACCGAGGTAACCATCACTATCGTTCGCGAAGAGTTTGAAGAACCAAAAGATTTTAAAATTGTGCGGGAAGTTATTCATGTTACTTCCGTCAAATACCAAATGCTTCCGGATAACTGGGGGTATATAAGGATTCGCAATTTTAGTAAAGATACAGGTTCTGATGCCGAAAACGCAATTAAAGAGCTTACGGAAGATGGCATGAAGGGGCTTGTGCTGGATTTGCGGAACGATCCGGGCGGCCTGTTAAGCCAGGCTGTTACTGTCTCTGAGCTTTTCCTGAATAAAGGCGAGCTTATAGTTTATACAAAAGGGCGAATGGCAAACCAGAATCATCGTTTCACGGCCAGCAAGGGTGAGACCATGGATATGCCGATGGTCGTTCTGGTTAACGAAGGGTCGGCCTCGGCTTCGGAGATTGTCGCAGGTGCCTTGCAGGATTTGAAGCGTGCGATCATCATCGGGACGCAGACGTTTGGTAAAGGATCGGTGCAGACGATCATTCCACTTAAAGGGAACGCAGGTTTGCGGCTTACCACGGCAAGATACTATACGCCTTCAGGGCGCCAGATTCAGGGTGTGGGAATTGAGCCTGATGTTATTGTGGAGCAAAAATTGCCATCCAAGGAAAAAACTCGCAAAAGAAAAGCTTTAAGGGAGAAAGACCTGAAAAACCATCTGGAGAACAACGGTTCAGATGGCAGGGGTGCCGATGATGAGGCAAGCAAGAAGACTCCACCCAAGTCAAAGTTTACCGATAAGGCGCGCAGGATAGTGGATATAGAGAAAGACGTTCAGTTGCAACGTGCCATATCTGTTCTCAAGAGCTGGTCGATAATAAGCGATATGAGGGTTAAACGTTCAGGCTCGGAATAACCGGTATGGCCGGCTTGGGCAGTTGCATTACCATATGAAGCGCCCAGGCCGATGCGGAGAACTTGCAGGGCGGGTTAATCTCCTCCTGCTTGGGCTTGGCGTTTTGCTGGCTATGGTTTTGGTCGCGGTGCTGATTTTTTTCCCAAAAGCCTCTGAACGACCGGCACCTGAAAAAACAAAAGAGCCTCAACAAGAGGTTCTCGCAGGTCCAGAGAAAGCACCTCCGCCCGTAATGGAACCTGATGTTCCTTCCGGTTCTGCCTCTGTCACCGCGCCTTTACCTGAGCCTCAGGCCGTTACAAATAAGCCCTCCGTCCCCAGGGTAGCGATTATTATTGATGACCTTGGAGCCAGTCACAAAAAGGCGGAAAGGCTTTTGGCCATAGGCGCCCCACTGACTTTTTCTATTCTCCCGCATCTTAAATACTCACGCAAAATAGCCCAAGTCGTTAAGGAGAGTGGGAAAACTGTGATGTTGCATCTTCCTATGGAGCCCAAATCGAAAGCCCACAAGTCGGGTGATGGAGCGCTTTGGGTGTCATATGGTAACGCAAAAATTATTGAGGCTCTCAAAAGCGACTTTGAATCTGTTCCCGGCGCTTTGGGGGCTAATAATCATATGGGCTCACTTTTTACCGAGAGCGGGGAAAAGATGGCGATTGTGTTAAAAGAGATAGGAAAACGCGGTCTTTTTTTTGTGGATAGCAGAACAACCGCCGGAAGCGTGGCTTATGAGACTGCCATTCAGCTTAACGTGCCATCGGCAAAACGTGACGTTTTTTTAGATAATGATCGCGACAAGGCAAAAATAACCGAAAATATTCTTCTGCTTGTTAAAGTGGCCAAAAGAAAAGGTTCCGCCATCGGCATAGGGCATCCGTATCCTGAAACGATATCGGCGTTAGAGGAGGTACTGCCAACCCTGCGGGGAATGGGTGTTTTACTTGTTCCCGTCACAGAACTTCTTGTCGCACCTGCTACACCTGCTGTACCTGTGGTGCCTGTGGTGCCCGTGGTGCCCGTGGTGCCTGAAAATGAAACGCTTACTCTGAATTGAGGTTCCAGTTATAGTCCATATATGCGATATTAAAATTCTTGTTATTTACAAATGAAGCCAGCGTCGGCGAGACGTGTTGCGAAATAAACTTGCGAATGCCGCCGCCCTTTTTAAAATCTTCTTCAAACCATTTAAATATGCTGGATATGTAAATCTTTCCGGCTTTATTGTCTATCGAAAGTCCCTTCCCCCTGTTTGCCAGGAAAAGTTTCCATTGACCATCCAGTTGCTTATCCAGTTTTTGTGCGTCATACGCCTCCGCCATAAGGTCAGGGCAGGAAACGGAAGCGCATACTATTGCGGCGTGTATTCTGGGGTCACCCAACCTGCGCAGGATCTTGTGTTCTATATGGTCAAGCGTGTAACTACGCCCGCCAACTTTCCCGGCCACCTTTTTCCATACGGGGCTAAAAAACGACCCTACGTCTCGTATGCTTTTGATGCCGGGATGGTCAATAACCATTTTAATTGCCAGAATGTTATATGTGTTTGACCAAAATGCTATTTTTGATTTTTTATCGGCAAATGAGAGCGTGTGCAGGGCAAGCGCCTCTACGGTTTTTTTGAACCGCGCATCACGGGCCATGGCATGGTAATCGACGAAGTTTACAGGTATGCCCTCCTTCACCCCTTTTGCCACATGGTCTTTTAGCAGGGCGTTCCAGTTGGAAAAATCAAAACCTTCGGCAAAAGCAGGCACACTGAACATCGACATGGCAAAAACCGCTATCGCCACCGCTCTGCAAATCATGCTTACCTCACAGCCAAAAGCCAATTAACGTTTTGGGTTCTATGTTTTACCAAGGTCAGTCGTACTTTACGAGCGAGTGTACGTCGTAGTCTCCCAGGCGCTCACGACCCCGCAAAAACGATAGCTCCACCAAAAACGCTATTTCCTGAATCTTGCCGCCTGTTTGCTCCACAAGATGTGCGGAGGCTTCCATCGTTCCTCCGGTAGCAAGCAGGTCGTCTACCAGCACAACTCGCTGATCTTTTTCTATGGCGTCTTGATGTATTTCAATCTCGTTGGAACCATATTCAAGGTCGTACGATTTTTTATGTGTTTTGTGCGGCAATTTGCCAGGTTTCCTGATGACTATCACGCCGGTGCCAAGGGCATATGCCAGGGCGGCGGCAATAATAAAGCCCCTTGCTTCAACGCCTACGAAAAGATCGGGCTTTTTGTCTATGTATCTGTGTACCAGCATGTCCATAGACCGTCGAAACGCTCTTGCATCGGAGAACAGGGTGGTGATGTCGTAAAAAAGGATTCCTTTTTTGGGGAAATCGGGTATTTCTCTTATAGCTTTCTTAAGTTCTAAAGGCATTTTTCATTTTCCTGTGGTTTTATGTCGCAAGTGATTAATATATCCACTTAGACAGCATTGTCAACGGATGAAAGTTATACTATAAGAGTTGTTTGTTTTAATTGGTAAAAATATGAAAAAAAATCTGATTGCTACCTTCTTGCTGGCGTTCATATCCGTTTCGGGGATGTCTGCGGCTCAACTTACCCCCAGCGATAGCGTTTTAAAATTTACATATGTCCCTTCGCAAGGCGGGTTTGTCTCTGGTTCGTCGCTAAAACTTCTTTTCAAGCTTGAGTTCGATAAAGGTTGGCACGGGCAGTCTCACACACCTTCCATGGAAGGGCTTATCCCCACGGTTTTAACACTTGAAGGCTCAGAAGGCATTACTTTCGGGCGGGTGGCATATCCAAAAGGAGAGATGGTCAAATTCGAGTTTTCAGAAGAGCCGCTCTCCACTTATGCGGGCACCGTTTATATTGGTGCCACTGCGGCCCTGTCGCCTGATATGGCGGAGGGGGAATACTCAATCATGGCGACCCTGACAGTGCAGTCGTGCGACGATAAGTCTTGTCTGCCACCGTCTGATATTCCTGTCACTGTTCCGGTTGAGGTTTTAGCTTTGGCCGAAAACGTAAAACCGTTAAACGCCGATATTTATGCGAACAACAAAAAGCTCTTTGAGCAGGGAGCAGAATCTTCCGGTGCCAGCTCTTCTGGTGAAATAAAAGAATATTTTACAAGTAACGGGCTTCTTTTAACCTACCTGTTTATATTCTTAGGCGGCCTTGCGCTAAACCTCACCCCTTGCGTATATCCGCTCATCCCGGTTACCGTTTCTTATTTTGGCGGTAAAAGTGAAAAAGGACAGGGGCAACTTATAGCCCACGCCATCTTCTACCTGCTCGGCATGTCGGCCATGTATTCGGCTCTAGGAGTGTTCGCCGCGCTAACGGGCGGGATGTTCGGCGAGCTGTTACAAAACCCGATTGTTACAATCTTTATCGTCGCCGTTATGCTGGGGCTGGCTTTGGCCATGTTCGGCGTGTGGGAGATAACCGTCCCCTCCGGTCTTCAGCAGATAGGTGGAAAAAACAGGGAAGGATATTTCGGCACGTTCCTGATGGGCCTTACCGTTGGAATTATCGCCGCGCCTTGCATAGGGCCGTTCGTGCTGGGGTTATTGGCGTTTGTGGGTGAGATGGGTGATCCTTTCATGGGCTTTACCATGTTTTTCGCCCTTTCCATGGGGCTTGGCTTACCGTTTGTTTTCCTTGCCATCTTCTCTGGTTCCTTGTCTTCATTACCAAGGTCTGGTATGTGGATGGTGTGGGTAAAACAGGCCTTCGGGGTTATCCTGCTGGCGATGGCGGTTTATTTTATGGAGCCGCTTTTGCCTAAAAGTTTTTATCATATCCTGTTCGGGCTCGTTCTTGTTTTTGGTGGTCTGTTTCTTGGGTTTTTGTCGCGCGCGTCTACTGCCGGCGCAGGTTTTAAATTTGTGCGATGGGCCGTATCGCTATCTTTTATAGCTATTGGCGCATTTATAGCTTATCCGCAAAATGTTAACGACGGGCCACGTATCGAGTGGGCAGACGCAACCGAACAAGCCATAGACGCGTCACGCAAACCTGTAATAATAGACTTCTCGGCGGCGTGGTGCCTGCCGTGCAAGGAGCTTGAACATTTTACGTTTACAGACGAGAGGGTTGTTGAAATATCGGATAAATTCGACACATTTTTTGCCGATGTTACAACGTCTGGCAACCCTGAGATGGAGAAACTGAAGAAAAAATATGGCGTAGTCGGCGTGCCTACGGTTCTTTTCCTTGACTCTGATGGCAAGGAGATGAAGGATTTAAGAGTCGTTGGTTTTGTTTCTGCCGATGAATTTTTATCGCGGATGAAAAAAGCTTTGGAATGATGAGCTAAGGGGAGAGCCTGATAGTTATTTCAGGCTCACTAAATAGAAAGGCGTAAGGCTATGGCTAAAAACGACGACACGTTGGTAATCATCCTGGGTGGCGGTAGAGGAACGAGACTGGCTCCGCTCACAAACGAGAGGTGCAAGCCAGCCGTGCCGCTAGGCGGGAAATACCGCTTGATAGACGTGCCGATAAGTAACTGCATTAACTCAGGCCTTCGCAACATTTATGTTGTTTCACAGTTCATGAGCGCTTCGTTAAACCAGCATATCTCACACTCTTACCGTATGGATGTTTTCTGCGGCGGCTTTGTGAGCATTCTTGCGGCAACCCAAACAGAGAGCGGAACCGAAGACTGGTTTCAGGGAACGGCTGACGCTGTGAGAAAATGCGTTGGCATGGCGAACATTTCTCGTTATCGCCGGGTCGTAATACTCTCGGGCGATCAGCTATACAAAATGGATTATCGCAAGCTTATAAAAACCCATAAGAAAAACAACGCGGGTATAACCATAGGGGTTTTGCCGGTTGAACGCGAAAAGGTGGCGGGTTTTGGCGTGATGAAAATAGACGAACTTGGGCGCATTTCCAATTTTGTTGAAAAGCCGAAAGACGACAACGTGGTAAACCAATACAAAGTCTCCGACGACTTTGCCAACACCCATGGCGTCGGCGATAAAAAGTGGCTTGCCAGCATGGGCATTTATGTTTTCGATGTGCCGGTTTTGCTCGACGTTTTGCAAGACGTGGAGAAAATAGATTTTGGTAAAGACATTATTCCTTCGTCGTTGTCGAGCCACAAAACGATGGCACATCTTTTTACCGGATATTGGGAGGATATCGGCACCATAAAATCATTTTTCGAAGCGAACATTATGCTGGGCGCAAAAAACGCCCCGTTCGATTTTTACGGATCCGAAGCAGAACGGATTTTTACCAAGCAGAGGTTTTTAATGGCGTCGCGGTTTATGGAGTGTCATGTTGAAGAATCTGTAGTCTCAGACGGATGTTATTTTGACGAGGGGGCGTCGATAAAAAAATCTGTCATCGGCATTCGCTCGCGCATAGGGAAGAATGCCGATATAAACGAAGCCGTTCTCATGGGTGCCGATTATTATGAACGGCCGTTAGATAGCAACGATATGCCACCTTTAGGTATTGGTGACTATGTTACTATACGCCGCGCTATTTTAGATAAAAACGTATCCGTAGGCCACGGTGCGCGTATTGTTAACGAGCGAGGCGTAGATAAAGAGGACGGCGACTGCTACTACATCCGCGACGGTATAGTTATTATCCCTAAAAACACGGTTGTTCCTGAGGGAAAAGTTATTTGATTCTTGGGGCTATTTTTTCCGTCATTGCCAGGAACGCTTGAAAAATGCGACGTGGCAATCTCAAAGTTTAAACGAGATCGCCACGCTACGCTCGCGATGACAGACGAAATTTTTACAATGCCCCTATAGCGCCCTCTCCGCCGATTCCAGCGTCTTGGCTATATCCTCGCTCGTGTGCGCGAGCGACATGAAACCTGCCTCAAACTGCGACGGGGCGATGTTTACGCCACCGTTTAACATGCCAAGGAAATATTTGCCAAATTTTTTGGTGTCGCAGGTTTTTGCATCCGCATAGTTTTTCACCTCGTTTAAGTTGGTGAAGAACATCGAGAACATGGCGCCAACACGATTAAACACTGCCGGAATACCTTTTGTTTCCGTGAGTGCCTTCAATCCGTCGCAAAGTTTTGCGGACGACGCTTCCAGCTTTTCGTACACGCCATCTTCCGCCAGGATTTTTAACGTTTCAAGCCCTGCCGCCATCGCAAGCGGATTACCGGAGAGCGTGCCTGCCTGGTATATGGGGCCGGCGGGCGCAATTTGTTCCATTATCTCCCGTTTGCCGCCATATGCGCCAACGGGTAAGCCACCGCCTATCACCTTGCCAAGCGTCGTTAAGTCAGGCGTTACGCCATAACGTTCTTGTGCGCCGCCACGGGCAACACGGAACCCTGTCATCACCTCGTCAAAAATAAGCAGAACGCCATGCTCGTCGCAAAGTGTTCGCAAACCTTCAAGGTAGCCAGGAACAGGGGGCAGGCACCCCATGTTGCCAACGATCGGTTCAAGAATTATGCAGGCGATATCCTTGCCTTCGGCTTCCAGTTTTTGTTTAACCGCTGAAATATCGTTAAAGGGAAGCGATATTGTAAGCTCAGCCAAAACTTTTGGCACGCCGGGTGAGTCTGGCAGTCCTAACGTCTCTACGCCGGAGCCTGCCTGCACCAGCAACGAGTCTCCATGCCCGTGATAACAGCCGTCGAACTTTACTATTTTATCGCGGCCTGTGTAACCCCTCGCCAAGCGGATTGCGCTCATGGTCGCCTCGGTGCCGGAGTTTACCATCCGCACAACTTCGACAGACGGAACGGTGTCTATCACCATCTGGGCCATTTCAACCTCTATGGCGGTTGGCGCGCCAAAGCTTGTGCCGTTCTCGGCGGCTTTACGCACAGCCTCAATAACACGCGGGTGGGTGTGCCCGGCTATCATCGGCCCCCACGAGCCTACGTAATCTATATACTCGTTACCGTCGACGTCGTATATTTTCGACCCTGCCGATTTGGCGATAAAAAGAGGTTGGCCACCAACAGCCGAAAAAGCGCGGACGGGGCTGTTCACTCCGCCGGGGATTATCTTTTTCGCTTTTTCAAAAAGTTCTTCTGATCTGCTCATGTTTTATTCTGTTCCTAGTTGACGTATCTGCCGATTATTATGTCCAGTTTCTTTTTAGTCTCATCCGGTATGACTGCCTGGTTTGTGATTATGCCGTGTTCCAACGCGCTTTCGCAGGCGCAGGTGCGCTCCATCGCAATTTTTGGAACTGCCGCTTTTATCACGGCTTTTGAATTGCTCACGTTTGACGCCATGATTTTGAGTATCTGGTCGATGGTGACGTCCTCTTCGTGCCAGCAGTCATAGTCTGTGGCAAGCGCGATAGTGGCGTAACATATCTCCGCCTCGCGGGCGAGCTTTGCCTCTTGCAGGTTCGTCATGCCGATCACCTCCGCCCCCCATGAACGGTATAGCCTCGATTCTGCCCGTGTTGAGAAAAGCGGGCCCTCCATACAAACGTAAGTTCCACCCATGTGTGACGTCCAGCCGACCTCATGGGTCGCGTCGTGCAGAACATCTGCCAGATATGAGCAGACAGGGTCGGCAAAGGCTACATGTGCGACTATACCATCGCCAAAGAACGTGTTGTCGCGCGTGCCGCGTGTTCTGTCTATAAACTGGTCGATTATCACAGCGTGGCCAGGCTCAATCTCTTCTTTTAACGAGCCTACGGCTGAGACGGAGATTATGCGGTCGACATCCAGTTTTTTCATGGCCCATATGTTGGCGCGGAAGTTTAATTCAGACGGCAAAATACGGTGGCCCTTAGCGTGGCGCGGCAGGAACGCCATTTCAATGCCGTCGAGTTCTCCTATTATGAACTCGTCTGACGGGTCGCCAAACGGAGTGTTGATTTTCTCTGTCCGGACATTGGTCATTCCATCCATTTCATACAACCCGCTACCGCCTATCACACCTATCGTCATTTTAAAATATCTCCCAGCTCTTTATTGAATGTCGCAAGTTTATTTAAAAATCTCCTGCCTGTGCATTGTATGTTGCGAAGTTATTTTAAAAAAACTTCCAACTGTGTATCGTTTCCAGTGTGGAAGGGTAACTATACTCATTTCGGGTGTGAGTTTTCAAGGATGTTAAATATCTCACGGCATCTTATGGTTTGGCGCTCTTTTGGGTCTGATGTATAATCAGCATGGCGCTATGGTCGCTGTGAAGAGTAGACTCGTAATATTTGATTCTGAGGGGGTTATAAAAATGCCGGATCGTCTTGGGGTGACAATAAACAAGTTCATAATGGGAGAGCAACTCAGCATCCCGCATGCAACTGGTGATTTCTCTGGCCTTTTAAACGAGCTTGTGGTTGCCACCAAGGTTATAGCCCGTGAAGTAAACAAAGCAGGTTTGGTAGACGTGCTGGGCAAAACCGGCAACACCAATATACAGGGTGAGGAGGTTAAAAAACTCGACGAATACGCCAACACCGCCATAATTCAAAAGATGGATCATACAGGCTATCTTTGCGCCATGGCTTCCGAAGAAGAAGATGGAATAATCGAAATTGAAGATAAACATCCGCAGGGTGGAAGTTACACGCTGGCGTTTGATCCGCTGGACGGCTCATCCAATATCGACGCTAACGTTTCTATTGGCACGATCTTCTCTATTCACAGAAAAATTTCATCTGCGCCGAAGGGAACGCTTGCCGATTTTCTGCAAAGAGGGAGCGAGCAGGTTGGTGCCGGATATGTGATATACGGTTCTTCTACCATGCTGGTTTACGCCGCAGGGCAGGGGGGGGTGCATGGCTTTACGCTCGACCCTTCCATCGGCGAGTTTTTGTTAAGCCACCCTTTTATTAAAATTCCGGAACGTGGAAAAATCTACTCTGTAAATGAAGGCAACTCCCATAAATGGGACGACCGCATAAAAGGGATGGTGGACTATTTCAAAACCGACGACAAGCAGACGGGACGCCCATATTCATCAAGGTATATAGGCACGCTTGTTTCAGATTTTCATCGTAACCTGCTATATGGCGGGGTCTTTATGTATCCGGGTGATGCGGATAACCCAAATGGCAAACTCAGGTTACTTTACGAAGCGGCACCATTGGCTTTTATTTGCGAGAGGGCGGGCGGGGGCTCTATCGCGGACTACGAGGATATACTGGATATTGAACCCACAACGCTTCATCAACGTGTCCCTCTTTATATCGGTAGCAAAGGCGATGTTGATATCTGCCGCAAGTTTTTAAAAGGGGAGATGTAATCAAGCCTTTGTCTGTGATATCATGCACAGCTTCTTGT
>JAJRTC010000121.1 GCA_024278445.1 Nitrospirota bacterium | reverse complement strand
GTTGTTATGGAAATCTATGAGCGCTACATCGTAAAACGATAAGTCAGGTATCTTTGCGGTGAGGTCGCACGAGTTGAAGTCAACTTTGAACTTGCCGACATGGGAGCTTTTAAAGACCTCCCGCATTTTATTTTTTATCTCATCGTCATCCTCGACGATGAGAAGTTTAACTGTCGTGGTCAATACAGACTCCTGTGATCCTGTGCCAATCCGCCCATTATAGCTGTGTCGGCTGAGTTTCGATAGCCTGTCTGCCAGCTTTTGTAAGACAGCTGTATTGGCACAAACCACATCCTATGCATTGGCTTGCCTTTATTAGCGGTTTGCCGTCAAACTCCACGATGGCTTTATCCTCCAAGGGGCAAAAATCAATGCAAAAACGGCAATCTTCCCCCTCGTAGGCACGGCAGTTTGCCGATATGATTTTTGCTTTGCCCATGGCAAGTTCAGCGGGGCTTGAAACCATTTTAAGAGCGCCGGTTTGGCAAGCTTTTATGCAATAAAGCTCCGTGCATACAAAACAGGGTTTGCCAGCCGGGTCGAACATGGGGGTTCCGGCCTTCTCGTTAAAGCCTTGCGGTGCGCGGAACAGCGTTTTTTCAGGGCACGCCTTGATACAGTCGTCGCACTTGTCGCAAAGGGTTGTAAAGGTTTCTTCGCTCACTGCTCCAGGCGGCCTTAAAAGCACTCGTTTCACTTTCATGGCCTTCCCTTCGCCTGCGGAGGCTTGGCGGCTTGCGTTGGCAAACTCGCCTGCCACCTGAGTTAAAAACTCCATCCCCCCACGCAGAAATCCGCGTCTGCTATTCCTGAATTTTTTATCGTTCTGCATCTTCACATTCTACATTATGCTACCCTCATTCTTTATCTGTAACTTGCAGGATGGCTTTATGCGTCAAAAAAAAGCTTTAGCCCGGCAGACAGTTTTAGTCGGCATATCAGGTGGTTCGGCCGCCGGGAAAACCATGGTGACGGGGCTTTTGGCAGAAGCGCTTGAGGATATCTCTCCTGCCGTTGTTGGGGTAGACAGGTATTTTCGCGACAATAGCCATCTTTCATCCTGTGAATTGGCAAAGCTTAATTATGACATACCTGAAGCTATAAACTTCGATCAACTCGAAAAAGACCTAAAAGAGCTAAAATCAGGCAATAAGATTGCAATACCCTATTATAATTATTCTACTCACTCAGCCATTCCGGATGCGGAGATAATAAACCCGTCGCGTCTCGTTATCGTTGAGGGAATTTTACTTTTTCACCCTGAAAATATAGAGCCGCTGATCGACTACAGGGTGTTTGTGGATGCAGAACGAGAAGAGCGCCTTCGGAGGCGTATAGCGCGAGACACCGTGGAGCGGGGTAGAACCGAAGAATCTGTAATACACCAATTTAACGAGACAGTTGAACCGGCGTTTGAAAAATATATGCTTCCAACCCGTAATAGTGCTGATTTTATTCTGGACTGGAATCCTGTAAACACCGAAGATTTAGCTAAACTGGCATACAAAATCAAATCATTGGTATTATATTAATATCAGATAGTTGTGAGGATCCAAGGTTATGCCTATAGGAAAGATCAGACGCGCCACCAGATACATCGGCAGGTACCGCGAGATTTTCGGTGTTCTTGTGAAATACGGGCTTGCGGATTGGGCCAAACGGGTAGATCTCGATTTTGTGAGAGAAATACTTTCGGGAGCCGCATCTAAAGAAATTCTGGACGTTTCCACCGAAGGGCGTGTGCGCATGGCCCTTATGGAGCTTGGGCCTACTTTTATAAAATTCGGGCAGATCCTGTCTGTGCGTCCTGATCTTGTCGGTATCGCGCTTTCCGAGGAATTAAAGGAGCTTCAATGCAATGTAACGCCCGATCCGCTGGAATCCGTGGAGCGGGCTATAGATGGCGCACTCGGCCTGCCGATAGAGGAAGTGTGCGAAAAGTTTGAGCCAGAGGCTGTTGCGTCTGCAAGCATAGGGCAGGTTCACCGCGCATGGCTTAAGACGGGTGAGAAAGTGGCCGTGAAGGTTCGCCATGTCGGGATTGAGAAGACTGTTGCCGTAGACCTTGAAATATTGCAGGACATAGCCCAGTTGCTCGAAGACTATGTGGATGACGCATCCTACTACAGGCCGCGTGAGACGGTAGAGAAGTTCGCAAGGACACTCTCCCACGAGATGGATTTTTTACGCGAGGCGCGGCACATAATAAATCTTGAAGAAGACCTTGCAGGGGAGCCTTACATCAAGATTCCAAAAGTCTACGAAGACCTTACGACTTCCAAAGTGCTTGTTATGGAGTGGCTGGACGGAGTTCCTTTGAGCCAACTGAAAAACGAAACACTTAATAGTGGCGAGGCGAAGGAAACGGCGGAGAGAATTGCAAAGGTTTTCCTGAACATGATTTTTGTAAACGGCTTTTATCATGCCGATCCGCATCCGGGAAATATCATGTTTATGGATGACGGAAAAGTTGCCCTGCTCGATTTTGGCATGGTTGGGCATTTGTCGTCGAGGATACGGGAATACGTGGAAGACATGGTCTCGGCGGTCGTGGCACAGGACAGCGAAAGGCTGGCCAGGGTCATAGTAAAGGCGGGTTCCCTGCCGCCGGATCTTGACGAATCTGTCTTAGGTTCGGACGTAACCGAATTTATCTCGTTTTACGGCTCCTTGCCTGTTTATAAAGTAAAGCTGTTCGAGGCGCTAAACGAGATG
>JAJRTC010000120.1 GCA_024278445.1 Nitrospirota bacterium | reverse complement strand
TCTCCCGCATTACCTTCGCCGCGCCAACAATCTCGGCTATCGTCTCCCCTTTCATGCGGAGTGACGTTAAAAACGAGCCGATCTGCGCATCCGTGGCAGAGCCCGTCATGATCTCGTTCATAACATCGACCATTTCTGTTTCTGTCAGGTCGGCCTTTTCAATAACTTTTGATATCGCTGTTTTTATGTTCATTTTTATCTACCCAGAAGGTTCTACCTGTCACCCCGAATCTGATCCGGGATAACAGTTATTACTCAAAATTTTAAAAAGTTGTTCAAAAGCTCTTTGCCGTTCGCCGTTATGATCGATTCCGGATGAAACTGCACTCCCTCGGTCGGAGCCGTTTTGTGGCGTATCCCCATAAGCTCCCCTTCCACAGTGCGGGCGGTGATTTCAAGCTCATCGGGCAATGTGGTCTCGTCTACGACAAGCGAATGATACCTCGTCGCCTCAAACGGGTTTTCAAGGCCGGCATACACCCCTTTGCCGTCGTGCTCCACCATGCTTGTCTTGCCATGCATCAATCGCTCAGCCTTTATTATTTTCGCACCAAACGCAGAAGCTATCGCCTGATGCCCCAAACAGACCCCAAAGATCGGCAGTTTACCGTTAAACGCCTTTATAACATCGATGGAAACTCCGGCCACTTCCGGTGTCTTGGGGCCGGGCGATATCACGATTCTCTCAGGCGAAAGTTCTGTTATCTCGCCTACGGTGATTTTATCGTTACGTACAACTTTCACGGTTTGCCCAAGTTCTGTCAGATATTGGGCCAGGTTGTATGTGAACGAATCGTAATTATCTATCAGCAGTAACCTTTTTTTATCTACCCGTCCAAAGGTTCGAGGCCGTTCTCCGCGATTTTCACCGCCATAATTAACGCCTTCCCCTTGTTTATAGTCTCCTGATATTCACTTGCAGGAACGGAATCTGCCACTATACCGGCACCGACGCCAAGATATGCCATGTCGCCTTTCACATAAAGCGTGCGGATGGCGATGGCGACGTCCATGTTCCCGGAAAACGAAAAATATCCAACCGCACCGCCATACACACCCCGGCGCACTTTTTCCATTTCTTCTATGATTTCCATCGCCCGTATCTTTGGCGCACCGGAGAGCGTGCCCGCCGGGAAACAAGCCCGCAGAGCGTCGTATGCATCCATATCTTCAAGCAGGTTACCGCGCACGTTTGAGACGATATGAATAACGTGTGAATATTTTTCGATGTTCATAAGCTCGTTCACTTCCACCGTTCCGCCTTCGGAGACGCGGCCTATGTCGTTTCGCCCAAGGTCAACAAGCATTATATGCTCGGCACGTTCCTTCTCGTCCGCCAGCAACTCTTCTGCCAACGCTTTATCTTCATCATCCGTTTTGCCTCTAGGGCGCGTGCCCGCTATCGGCCTTGTCTCGACTTGGCCCTCCTCCACACGCACAAGAGATTCAGGCGACGCGCCAACGATTTTCGTCTCGCCAAAATCGACATAATACATGTAAGGCGACGGGTTTACGGCTCGTAACGCCCGGTAAACCTGAAACGGCGGCACAGACAACTTAGTCTCCAGCCTCTGTGCCAGCACGACCTGAAAAATGTCGCCCTCGCGGATATACTCTTTGCAAAGGTCAACGTTTTTCTCAAACGCCTCTTTTGCCACGTTGCTTTTAAACTCGATAGCGGAAGAGGCGCCTTTTATCACTTCCACCTGCGGCGCCGGTTGTTCGAGCTTTGTTATGAGACGGTCAATTTTTGCGATAGCCTTGGCATAGGCGTTCTCCGCCGAATCGCCGTCTATATGGGTGTTTGCCACAACCTTTATAGTATTCGAGACATTATCGAAAATAAGGATAGTGTCGGTTATCATGAACATGGCGTCCGGAACCGAAAACTCGTCCGTCACAGATTCCGGCATTTGCTCAAAAAAGCGTATGCAATCGTAGGAAAGATAACCGACCGCCCCGCCAAAAAACCGTGGCAGACCAGGCAACGTCACAGGGTTATACCGCGCCATGATTTTCTTTAACTCGCACAGAGGGTCGCCCTCGGCCTTATACTTTTTTGTTTCACCTTCTTCTGTCAACGTCACGGTGTCGCCAGAATAGCTGACAACAAGAGACGGGTCTGCGCCTAAAAAAGTGTATCGCCCCCACCTGTCACCACCTTCGACAGATTCCAGAAGATATGAATATTTGCCGCCACCCAGTTTGTAATAGGCCGAAACGGGCGTTTCCATATCCGCAAAAATCTCGCGGTACACGGGGATAAGGTTCCCGCTCCTCGCTAGCGAGGAGAACTGTTTTTCGGTTAATGAGTACATACTTTATTTAAGAGTTTGATCGTACAAAAAAACACCTTACAACAAATTTCACCTCCCTCCGGGGGAGGGGAAATGTTAGTGCAGTTTCAATATAATTTGACATTGCCTGTTTGATTAAATTTCAGTTTATATATTTAAAAACCTCAGCGTTTCCTGCGCAGAAGTTCTCCTCTTTCAAATCCAAACCGTTCATAAAGCGTATGTGCGTCTTTCGTCCCTAGAATTTGCAGATGACCTTTTATCGCAGGATAGTTAACCACACATTTGGCTAACCACTTCCCAAGGCCCTGCCCTCTGTACTTTTCATCTATAACAATGTCGCATATCCATGCAAACGTCGCCCTGTCCGTCACTATCCTTGCAAAACCGATCTGCTTGTCGGCGCAATACAAACCAAAACAGACAGAATTCTCGATACTCCTTTTTACAACCTCAACAGACCGCCCACTAGCCCAATATGTATCGTCCAAAAGCTCATGCGTGGCGACAAGGTCGACTCTGCCCGGATCATCGGAAATTATATACTCACCTTCAACCCACTCCATTAAATTCCCTTTAGCCTTTCACAGCCCGCTGATACCTCTCAAGCAGGGCAGGGTCTTCAATAGAACCGTGATGATGAACCTGCCGCCAGACTCCATCCACCTTGCGAAACACCCGGCTTGTGCGGATGGCAAGGGTTATGGCCTCGCCGTTTTTTTCAAATGTGCCACGCTCCCGCCCTATGGCAAGAAAGGTATCTGGTGATTCATCTATCGTATAGTCGTAAAACTCCACATACACGCAGACCATCCCATTGAAAATCTTTTCGTAAACAGGCTCTATTTCTTCCCATCCTCGTTTTATTCCACCCAACGGGTTGTCCATCGCAATGTTGCCGGAAGAATGCCAATTCCCCCTCATCTTCACAATGTTTCTGCCATTAAAAGCATCGTAAAAATCGACAAGAGCCTGTTGCGGAGCGGAATAACCCTCTCGGCTCTCGCTTCCGGTAATAGGCTCTTGAATAGCTTCAGTTTTCATATTTTACATCCACAAGGCATAACCCTTCGGGCGGAGCGCAAGGCCCTGCTTTTTTACGATCCTTTGCCTCCATCGCTTCTTTAACAAACGCAACAGGCTCCTTACCGCGTCCGACTTCCACAAGCGTGCCGACAATGTTTCTAACCATCTGTTTCAAAAACCCGTTTGCCGTTATATAAACGTTAAGATTATCACCCTCTTTAACTATTTCCAAACGCGTTATTTGGCGAACAGCATGTTTCGCCGCGCACCCTGCCGAGCGGAACGAAGTAAAATCATGTTCACCGATAAAACAGCGTGCCGCCTCCCTCATCGCATCTGCGTCAAGCGGCGTTTTAACATGCCACACCCGCCCGAAATTAAAAGCGGAACGTAACGGGGCGTTAAAAATTGTGTAGCGATACGTTTTCTCCTTCGCGCTATACCTGGCATGCCACTCATCGGAAACGGTAACAACCTCCCTTGCCACGATATCGTTTGGCAAAAGGGCGTTCATACCATGCAAAATCTCGCCATCTCCCGCATTCGTTTCAACGTCGGCATGAGCAGGCTGGCATATAGCGTGGACGCCCGCGTCCGTCCTGCCGGAAGCTGTCACACGCCCTGAATGGTTAACAATGGTAGCCAAAGCCTTCTCCACCACTTCCTGCACGGAGATACCGTTCGGCTGAACCTGCCACCCGACATAGTTCCCCCCCAGATATTCAAACACCATCTTAATTCTACGTTTTTCTGTCATCCTTTTGGTCACCGTGACGGCTCCCTACCAACAACACGCATTAGCACATCACGCCCTTTTCCCGCATACGCCGCCCGTTTGGTCACCGTGACGAACTCCCTGCCAACAATACGCATTAGCACATCACGCCCTTTTCCCGCATACGCCGCCCTTTTGGTCACCGTGACGTCTCCCTGCCAACAATGCGCATTAGCACATCACATTCACTTTCCCGCATACGCCGCCCGTTTGGTCACCGTGACGAACTCCAGCCTGTAATGCTTTTAGCAAACTGTGAAAACACATCACACCTTGT
>JAJRTC010000119.1 GCA_024278445.1 Nitrospirota bacterium | reverse complement strand
CGCCCATGAGGGGCGCACACCCGGAGTGACTACCAGAAAACCTTCACCCATGGCAGATTTTATATCAGCAACTTCCCAAGGGGAGGAGACAACACCATCAAGCCCCGATTGCATCGCAAGATTAGCGAGCCTTAAAACCATCTCATCTGGCCGATAGTTAAACCCGATTTCATTAAGATCATCTGCGTTCATGCTTGTCAGAATCGTGACAGCAATAATTTTTGGTTTCGGTTTACCTGTTTTTTTGCAGTAGTTGGTTAAATCATCCACCGTTTTTTTCATCATTGCCGCGCCGCCCATAGCATGGACGTTAAAAAGATCGACGCCAAGGTCTGCGACGGAACATCCGGCGGAGGCCACGGTGTTTGGGATATCGTGGAATTTAAGATCGAGAAAAACATTAAACCCGGCTGTTTTTATATCAGTCACCAGTTGCGGCCCCTCGGCTGTGAAAAGCTGGCTACCAACCTTGAACCAGCGCACAGAGCCCTCAAGGGCATCTATAACACGCATGGCACTGTCACGGGAAGGAACGTCGAGCGATATTATAAGCCTCTCTTTTGCATCACTCACTTTGAAGCTCATCTTCCGGCGACTTTTTAACAATAAAGCCTGCCACGATTATGCTCAACTCAAACAGAATGATTATCGGGAACGCCATGATAATCTGCGTAAAAATATCTGGCGGAGTTAGAATTGACGCAACAATAAAACTGCCGACAACGACATAGCCCCGTTTTTCTCGTAACGAAGCCGGGTTAACAATACCCATTTTTGCAAGAAAAACTATTACGATAGGCATCTCGAATATCGTGCCAAAAGCTAAAACAAGCTTGAACATGAACGATATATAAGCTCCAACAGATATCATGGGGGTAAGCCCTTCTCCTGCGTAGCCTATAAGAAAATGAAGCCCTAACGGCAAGACTATTTCATAGCAAAAGCCTGCCCCGATAAGAAAAAAGATCGTGCCGAAAATAACAAACGCACCCGTATATTTTCTCTCAGCATCCAGGAGGCCCGGCGCGACAAATTCCCACACTTGATACAAAATCATGGGGATAGAAATAATGATTGCCGTGTAAATAGAAATTTTAAGATAAACAAAAAACGCTTCAGCCGGAGCCAGGAAGATAAGCTCCGTTCCGATAGGTTTTCTAACCAGTTGAAACAGCGCATCCGAAATGGCATAAAGAACGATAAAAACGACAAAAACCGTAACGGCGCAATAGATCATCCGCCACCTGAGTTCCTCCAGATGAATGGTGAAGGGAAGTTTTTCATCTTCATCTACCTTGCGCATCACCTTTTTGTGAGCATATTCGCCACCCGGTTTTTGCGCTGAGGTATTTTCTTTTTCGTCCCAGTCGGCCACGTTATCAAAACCTCATTAAATGAATCAGCCTATTATACTGAAAAATGTTATCCCAACTGCAAAAGCTCTTTGAAGCTTTTCACATTTTTTACAGAAGCGCCATTCGTATAATTATTAAAAAGAACAATAACCTCATCCGACGTTTCGGCAAGCCTCCGAATCGGTTCCGTGAGCTGTTTTAACTCAAAATTACTATAGTTGTAGTCATAACGGGCACCGCCCCGCACATCGAACCAGTTTTTGTTGCGCCCGCAAAGCCTGACGCAGGAGATCCGGGCGGTACCTGCAGGCGTGAAAGTCGGGAATTCCGGCAGATCCGGCCCGTCAACGGAACAATAGCCCACCCCTACTTCACGGAGTTTGTCAAAAGCGGATTGCGCCATCCAGCTTACGCTCCGAAACTCCACAACCAAAGGAACAGGCGCAACGCTCTCGGCAAGCCATTTTATATACGCAAAAGCCCCGTCGCTTCTCACAAACTTTACAGGAAACTGGGCGATGATACACTTTAAGGCATTTGCATCGACCAGCGGCTTTACACCTGCCATAAAAACGTCTACGGCCTGTTCATCCCGTATATACGCGCCATCCCTGTCGTAAATATTGCGGGTCATCGATTTGTGAGCTTTTACGACGAACGCAAACCCGCCCCCCGTGATGTCATTTAAAAGACTTTCTGCCCAACCTGTTACGGGAAGCGTATTATAAGTATCGTTTAATTCCACCACGCAAAACCGAAGGTCATTTGCGTAAAACGAGAGCATTTTTTCTTTCTTTATATCGTCAGGATATACACGGCCTACCCAATCTCCATAAGAAAACCCGGAGGTACCTATTACTATTTCCCCCTGTTTGACATCGTCATCGGCCTCAACAAGCTCATCCACCAAGTTTGTGGTCATTTTCCACCTAAAAAAACTTCACAGTAAAAAAGAGATAAGGATATCAGATCGACGCTGAGTAAGCCTGCGAAAAGGTTATGACCTGCAATAGTTATAGAATTTGAGCGGTAGAAATCAGGCCAGAAGGTTCACCTTGCCGCCATATGGTGCAGGTGGAAGGCCGTCTCTGGCGCTTTGGGCCAGTGCGGCTTTTTGCGGGTCTCCGGAATCGGGCACGTCAAGCGGCACAGGGGCGCCATCGGGCTTCATAGGCACGGCAGGATGTTTCCCGCTCCAGTTCAATATATTTATCGCCGCCACAGCCAACCTCCCCAAATAATCTCAGGTTCAGGTTTCTTATCGGAACCGTGGCGGAAAAACTCAAGCCCTGAAAACTCTGGCGCTAGGCTGTTGATACGGTATATAGGTTTGAGGGTCGTCATAGCTCACGACGACAGGGGCAAACCTTTGCCTGAAGTCTTCGGTGGAAAGGTTTGTTTGCGCCGCAAGACTCTTCAGATATTCTTCATCCTCAAAATCTTCTTTTTTCAAGCGAATCATATATTCAAGCGCCATTTCATACGACTCGGTGTGAATATCAACCATCCGCACTTTCGTTTTGCCTGTATCAGAATCTATAATGCTGTAAAAAGGCATGGGGACGAAATGCCCGTTCTGAATGGTAATCATGTCTCCTGTGCCACCTAGCAATATATGTTTTGCGGCAGAGAATCCAAGCTCCTTGGTATATTCCATGTCAAACGGAATAGGCTCCACACATCGAAGTTCATAGCCTATATCCTTGTCTACGATAGTGGTTTCAAGACCCATTTTCTCAAGCTCTGATCGAACGGAGTTTTTTACCACCTTGCCAAAATCTATTTCCGAAAGGCGCGGATGTCCATGGTCGTCATATTCCAGTTGTCCCATGGTCTCAAGCTCTTCTTGCGTCAGTTTTTCCGCAAGTCCCTCGGCCAGAATCGCAACACCATAAGGCCTCCCCGCAAGCTTGCGTTTTACTATGGCCCCAATCAAGGTATCGACAAGCCATGAAAAATCAAGATTAGGCGAAGCGCACTCCTCTGGTATAACGGTAAGCGTGGCTCCGGCTGATTTCCCTATTCCAAGCGCTAAATGCCCGGCCTTTCGCCCCATAGCTACAACAAAATACCACCTGCCGGTTGTTTTAGCGTCGTTCATAATATTTTTTAGAATCTGCACGCCAAAGCTTCGCGCAGAAGCAAAGCCGAAAGTGCGGATACCGTGCGGCAGGTTTAAGTCGTTATCTATGGTTTTTGGAACATGAACAACCCGTATTTTTCCCTGCGCCGCCTCGGCCAGTTTGTGAGCAGAAAAACATGTGTCGTCACCGCCTATGGTTATGAGGCTGTCTATGCCAAGCCTTTCGAGCGACTGAACCACGTTATTCATCGCCTCCGCACTCTTCGTAGGGTTGGCGCGAGACGTGCGCAAAATGGAACCGCCCTCAAAATGAATGGTGGAAACGTCGTTTATATAAAGATCACGCACATGGGATATATCTCCCTCGATCAGATGGGAGAAGCCGTCGAAAAAACCGACAACCTGCGCGCCATGGTTTCTTAATTTTATGGTTGCCGCCCTGATAACGCTGTTTATTCCGGGCGCAGGACCGCCACCTACCAGAATTCCTGTTTTAAGATCGCTCATAAATGCTACACAACTTTCTTATGCTAAAACTATTCTAAATTTACTCACCCAAGTATACATTGGAGGGAGAGCGCCCGCAAATCACGGAAAAACTCTGTATCCGGCAAGCATTTGGGGCGTTTTCGGGTGCGAGATGGATCAAAAACTAGTAGAATAGCGCCGGATGATGTGCTTTTGGTTATTCTTATTCTCATCTAAACTGATGGCTTATGGCAAATAGGTTACGACATTTAGAGTCGAAAAGCATTTCTGCGGCGCTCATTGTAATTTTTCTGTTACTCATAACGCTTTTGACTTACAGCGCCCTCAAAAATATCGAGAGCAACACGCGTTTTAACGCAATCCAATCTCTTGAAACCGTGCTTTACACCACCCACGAAACGGTGAAAGGCTGGATACGAGACAGTGAACACGATGTATTTATAATCGCATCGGACCCTACAACCAGAAAGCTTACAAAAGAACTGATTGCTCTGCAAACTCAGCCAAACCTGCAAAAAAGCAAACCGCTTGCAAAGCTCAGAGAGCATATGAAAACACTACTTGAAGCAAGGGGTGACATAGGTTTTTTCATCATATCCCCTGGCTACATAAATATAGCCTCTATGCGGGATACGAACGTAGGAACAAAAAACCTGATCGCCGAACATAAAAAAGAGATACTGGACAAGGCCTTCAAAGGTTCTCCGCAAATAATTCCGCCGATACCTTCCGACGTGCCTATAAAAGACGCGTACGGCAGAATGATTGAAAACTATCCGACGATGTTTACATTAGCCCCTATAACAAACGGGTACGGCGATGTAATCGCCGTACTGGCGTTACGCATGGATCCTAGCCGCGACTTAAGCCACATAGCGCAACTAGGGCGCATCGGCAAAACTGGTGAAACATATTTTTTTGATAAGTCCGCAAAGCTTCTAACTGAAAGCCGCTTTGAGAACGACCTGCAAAAAACAGGATTAATAGAACCTGAAGGGCACAGCATCCTCTCTATAGAGATCCGCGACCCCGGCGGAAACATGGCGCGTGGTTTTGCCCCCTCCGTTGCACGAAACAAGCAACCACTTACACTCGCGGCAAATAACGCCATCAATGGCAAAAGTGGTTCCAGCACAGAATCGTACCGCGACTATCGTGGTGTAGAAGTTTTGGGAGCGTGGTTGTGGGACGACGATATAGGTTTTGCCATGGCAACGGAAATCGAAAAAAACGAAGCCTTAACACCATATTACGTCACCCAAACAGCCATGATATCTCTCGTCGGGCTGGCAACCCTGTTATCGCTCTGCCTCCTAGTCACAGTATCGTTAATCAGAAAAAGATACGAAGCGGAACTGCACAAAAACAGTGACTCCCTCGCCAAAGCACAAACAATTGCGAATATAGGAAGCTGGGACTGGAACATAGAGACAGGGGAAATCGCATGGTCTGACCAGATATACCGCATCTTTGGCCTTAAACCGCAGGAGTTTAAGCCCACATATGAAGCCTTTATGGAACGTATCCACCCGGACGACAGGGCCGCCGTGGCAAAAGCCGTGAACGACACCGCAAAAAAAGATAAGTCATACCAGATAAGACACCGCATAATGCGCCCAAACGGTGAAGAACGCATAATAAGCGAACGAGGTGAAATAACAAGAAACTCTCTCGGCAAAGCCATTCATATGCTGGGAACGGTACACGACATAACGGAGCGCTACAAGGCAGAGGATGACGCCCGTCTCTCTGCGATGGTTTTTGAAAACAGCATTGAAGGGATCCTGGTTACGGATAAAAACGCCATCATACAGAAAGTTAACCCGGCCTTTACAACTATCACAGGTTACACGGCGGAGGAGGCTATCGGCCAAAACCCTAAAATGTTGCAATCTAACCGGCAAGATAAAAAATTCTACGACAAAATGTGGAACACAATAAATAAGAACGGAATATGGTCAGGCGAAATATGGAACCGTAGAAAAAACGGAGAGGCGTATCCTGAGTGGCTTACCATAACCACTATAAAAGACCAGTCAGGCGAAGTCGTTAAATACGCAAGCGTGTTCTACGACATAACGGAGATGAAAGAAAACCAGGAAAAGATAGAACGGCTCGCCTATCACGACGCACTCACCGGCCTGCCCAACAGGCAACTTCTGCGTGACAGGATAAAAACCGCCGCAACTTACGCTGAACAGCACGGGATAAAAGGAGCAATCCTTTTTATCGACCTTGATGATTTCAAAAAAGCGAACGATAGCCTGGGACATGTGGTTGGTGACGATCTTTTGCAAAGCGTCGCAGTGCGTATTCTGGACAGCTTGAGGGAGGAAGACACGGTAGCGCGTATCGGCGGGGATGAGTTTGTGGTAATACTGCCGGAAGTAAGTGACGAGTTTAACCTTATGGTAATCCCTAATAGAATCGTAAACGCCCTCTCCTACCCTTTCCATATTGGAAAGCATGAAGTTTTTATTGGCGCAAGCGTAGGGGTAACTGTTTTTCCCGATGATGGAGTTGCCCCGGACACTCTTATAAAAAATGCGGACATCGCCATGTATCGCGCAAAGGAAACGGGAAAAGGCCGTTGTAGCGTGTTTACACCCGCAATGAACGAGAGAGTGATAAAAAGGCTCAAACTGGAAAACGAGTTGAGAAAGGCAATAGAAGCCAAAGAGCTTATTCCTTACTACCAGCCACTTGTAGAAATGCGAACAGGTGAAGTAAGGGGCATGGAGGCACTTGTTCGCTGGCAAAAAGAAGATGGCGAGATTATATCTCCCGCTAACTTTCTGCCAATAGCCGAAGAAACCGGCCTTATACTGCAAATCGACGAACAAATATTAAGAACTGCTTGCGCATATGTAAAAAAACTGAATGATTCAAGAAACGGGAAGAACCTGTATGTAAACGTAAATATGTCCGCGCGCCAACTGGGGAGGCGTGATATTGTGGAAACGGTGATATCCGCATATACGAAAGCCGACCTTGAACCTGAAAACCTTGGGCTCGAGGTAACAGAAGGCATAATCATAGACAACTTCGACAACGCCGTTAATATACTAAGCCGAATGCGCGACCTGGGAGTTCGTATACTGCTGGACGATTTCGGAACCGGCTACTCATCGTTAAGCTATCTAAAAAAGCTCCCGCTGGACGTCCTTAAGATGGACAAGACGTTCGTATCCGACCTGCCGGAAGATAAAAACAGCAGAGCCATCGCCCACGCCATCACCTCTATGGCACACGACTTGGGCATAAAAGTGGTCGCCGAAGGAGTGGAAACGGAAGGGCAACTTGAATATTTAAAATCTATCGGATGCGACATCATTCAAGGCTACATTTACAGTAAACCCTTGCCAAGTGACAAACTCAAAAAATTCGTGTCCGAGAAAAGACAACTTGGAGAGGTTACGCGTATATAAAAACAGCTAACCCAGGTTTTTTATAACCTTCGCCGGAACCCCGCCTGCCAATACGGCGGGAGCCACGTCTTTAGTCACCACCGCGCCAGCTGAAACAAACGCCCCTTTGCCAACGGTAACACCCTGCTGGATTATGGCACCGGCACCTATAAAACAATCGTCTTCTATCACCACGGGTTTGGCCGACGGTGGGAAGTGGCGCTGTAGCGGATGGTCGTCATAGCCGACATTCAGGTGCGTTAAAATTGTAACGCGCGGGCCGAACGTTACCCTGTTTCCAATGGTAATTTTCTCGGCCAGGTCGAACATGGTGTCTGCACCTATGAAACATTCGCTCCCGATTACAAGGCCTGAAAACCCGCACCTGTCCGGGTTGATAAACTTGATCGGCAACAAGATAGTGTCATCGCCAATGCTGGCACCGAATAAAGAGGTCGCAAACTTCCTGAACGGAGGCAGGGGAGCCACACCTGCAAGCCATACTGCAAGCGACATGACGACAAACCGGAAGGCCCTGCGAAGCCCGACTTCCCTTAACGCTTTCATGGCAAACCATATATGAGTAATACGATGTTTGCCAGATTCTACTACACTTTGCCGGCAATCGGGCTTGTCTTGATATTTATCCCGTTACTAATCAAAATGTCTCAACGCTTCACCCAAAGCAAAACCTGTTTTACTTATGATTTGGCGATCCAACGGCGTAAACCGGTTCCCGTGCGCCTTGTTGATAACCTGAATCACGCCGATAATTTTATCGCAAGCTAGGATAGGGGCCGCAAGAATCTGCCGCGTATGATAGCAGGACAACCTGTCCCATGAACCGTCGAATTTAAGATCGGGGGAGATAGTCATCAGTTCCACATTGTCATACGCGTTAACGATAGAGATAACGCGGCCCGTAGCCGCCACAAACCCCGCAACAGAGCTTTTTTTATCTACCGGAACCCGTATCTGGCTTGGAATGCTTCCCGTTTTACGAACGGATTTTAAAACCTTGCACTGCCCATCCAGCATGTAGAAAGTGGCCCTGTCGCCATCAAGAAGCGACAGGAACGGGCCCTGCAGATCTTCAAACAGCTCATCTGCGTTTGTCGCCCCCCTTACCTGATCTATAACCAGGCCAAACTGTTCGGCCAGGCTTAAGTCGCACCTGTCTTCTTTATAAGCTAAAATCATAATGTCTCCTTACCCTTGGCAAATAAGGTGGCAAACTGCCTTGAAATGTTCCTCTATGTAGAATTCTGCTACATATGAAACGCAAAAACCGAGCCAAAACAAAATCACTAAATATTCAAGGTGTTATAAAAAACGAGTATTCCCTTGGCCGTATAACTGTATTGCTTAGCATACTGTTGGAAGAAAAATGTATACAAAAAGCATAACACCACATAGTAAGAAACAGGTAAATG
>JAJRTC010000118.1 GCA_024278445.1 Nitrospirota bacterium | reverse complement strand
GAATGCAAAACCATAACCGTGGCACCGGAAGCCGGAACCGAAACTTTGCGTTGCAGGTTAAATAAAAATTTATCGGATGACGTAATTCTGAATACGGCAAAACGAATATCGGAGGCCGGTCCCTTTTCTATAAAAATGTATTTCATCGTCGGCCTGCCGGGAGAGACAGAAGGTGACGTGGACGCGATAATAGACCTTACCGCCCGTGTCCGTGCAAGTATGGAGCCTGCGTGGAGAAAACGTGGGCATGACGAGGTTATAACCGTTGGCGTATCAGGCTTTGTTCCAAAGCCTTGCACCCCTTATGAGCGCGAGCCTTTTATGGGGATAAAAAAAGTGGCGGAAAAACTGAACCGTGTTGCGCGTGGACTGCGCAGTATACCCAGAGTCGCCTATCACCCTGAGTCTGCAAGGCAGGCGTATTTGCAGGCGCTCTTATCTGTTGGCGACAGGCGGCTTGGCGCTCTGCTGGAAAAGGTTTTAGAACTTGGGAGTGACTGGTTTCGTGCGATAAGGGAAACGGAAATTGACGCCAACTTTTACGTTTCCCGCAGAAAAGGTAAAGATGAAATTTTACCGTGGAGTTTTATCGATCACGGTTTACGTGCAGGCTATCTGGAAAAAGAGTTGAGAAAAAGCGAAACGTCTAAACTGACGCCGGAATGTCCTCCGCCGAAGGAAGAGTGCAAGAGGTGCGGCGAGTTTTCAGGCGTATGTATTGAAAAAAACAAATATTGATAGGCTATAATCAGCCTTATTCAAACTGAAAAATCTAACGGTAAGGGAAGTACGATGAAATTTTTGACGCGTTTCGGTTTTTGTCTGGTTGTTTACGGTTTTCTTTTTTCTGGTTCCTCAGCTTTTGCGCTGGATGAACATCTTGAAAACCATGAAAAAGTTAGTGACGCTACCTGGAAAGAGAAGTGGGATAAATGTATGTTTCAGGAGCAGGAAAACTGCATTGGCGATTGTGTAATGCTTGCCGGCCTGCCGACTTATGAATGTGCTATAAGCCGCTGTAACGAGACAAGGCAAACGAACCAGCGCGACTGGAAAAAGGCATGCAAGAAAAAACTTGGGAAAGCGCCTGAAAAATGCAAAAACGATTGCGGGCAATAAAGGGTGCTGTAAAGTTTTTAACTGCTCTATCTTATTGAAAACAAAGTGCTATATGCTTGTAATGTTTTAGCTGTAAAATATCTTTACAGCTCGCTTTTTTCTTATCCTGTTGATATATAAGTACATTAATGGAATTGCCCCGAACGGCTGTAAAATTTTTTTACAGCGCTTCGGCTTTCTGCTGAGGCCTGTAGTTGCTAAGTCGGTCAAAATCAGTCAGTTGTCTTATTGGCCGGGTAAGGCACAAATTTTGCTAGTTCAATCGCGCAGGAGCGGCGACTAAAAATTAACAAATATTTCAAAATGTTTTGAACATGGTAAATAGAAACATAAATAAGGGAGGCTTGGAACATAATGTTTAAAAAATTTACTGGTGGTTGCCTTGCGGCTTTGCTTGGCGTGCTATTTTTGGCAGGGCAGGCGGACGCCCTGGAAATTTACCAACTGGACGGGGCAGGTGGCAAAACTCTGGTTAAGACTAGCGGATGGGCGATAAACCCAGGTAGTCCGGCTGGTGGAACTACTCTCACCGATATTAACAGTGATGGGTCCGACTGGAAGATTCTCGTTGGTGCTGATAGTTTCGGAAGTCCTGAAGGTGGTGCCCAGACTTCTGCCATATATGGCGCAGGTGTTATGCTACCTGGCGCTTTCGGCTATGAAATAGTGTTCGATTTCGACGGTTATACTTGGGATGCCTATAACACCAGTGTTCCCGTAAACCAGGGAGCCAAGGATGGCTACTGGGATCTTTTTGCAGTGAATGTTAACCAGAGCGACTATTACTGGAACTTGGTAAACGGCGGCTCAGGCGGGCTTGGCGATTCCTTGATGTCTACCGATCCTGCTGGAACGCCTGTCTATGATCCGGATGGTACCGGCCCTCTTCCTGGCGCTACATGGGGTTGGGGCGGTCTTGACTATGCCGCCGGATATTTTGAAGAAGAGCACGGCACTTACACAATCTCCCTGCAAGGCGACAGTGGTAATAGCTACTACATAAGCGCGACTCTTGATACGGCGACAGAGCCCCAAGGTGATGTTCAATATCCGTCATGGGGCGGGTTTAACGCCAAAGGTGATGTAACCAAGCCTGACGGTGGTCAGTCTCAAGATGTTCCGGAGCCTTCCACCCTGATCTTGTTGGGTGCTGGCGCTTTAGGTTTTGGATTATTCAGGCGTAACAGGTCTGAGGCTTAATTTAAGCTATCCGTTTTTATCAGGCCCGCAGGTTCTTATCTAAAGCTTGCGGGCTTTTTTTTGCTTTGTTTTGCTCGCCTCTGCTCTAAAATAGAAACTATGTTAATCCGAATAGACGAAACTGGCCCCGAAGTCTATAACGTTTCCGTACTTGAAAAATCGGGTTTCAAGACTTTTGTAACCGGCAGGCTTGGCGGCGTTAGCAAAAAACCGTTCGATTCCCTTAACACATCCGCCACCGTAGGCGACAATCTTTCCGATGTTGCTGAAAACATGCGCAGGGTTAAAAATAGCGCCGGTATCTTAAAACTGTGGGCACCAACGCAGGTTCATGGCGATAAAATTTTTGTTATCGATACCATTTCAGGTCTTCCGGAAACAGCCGAAGCGGATGCTGTGGTCGTAACAACTCCCGGAATCGCCGGTGCAATCAAAACGGCCGATTGCGCCCCAATATTGCTGGCGGACCCTGTAAAAAACATCGTTGCCGCCATTCATGCTGGCAAACGTAGCACGGAACTTCATATAGCTTCCAAAACTGTTGCTATTATGACAGGTCTTGGCTCGCAACCATCTGATATTATCTCTGTTATAGGGCCATGCATTAGAAAATGCTGTTACGAGGTCGACCTGGCCATGGCCCAGGATTTTCATACCTTCTGCGGTGGTGACGGGGGCAGAATGCTCGATATCGCGGGTGCGTGCGAGGTTCAGCTAAAAGAGGCCGGGTTACTTCCACAAAACCTGCACGACTCTTCTATCTGTACGTCATGTGACAATTCCATGTTCTTCTCCTACCGTAGAGACGGTGGCGTTACCGGGCGTTTCATGAGCGGTATAGAGGCGCGATCGGCTTGACCTGTGTTAAGCTAATTGAATATAATTAGTTTAAATTAATATCACTTAATTGATTTTAACCATCTGCAAACTGGAAAACCGTATTGAAGCTTGAATTAAAACGGGTGCTTGTTTTGCTCGTGATGGTATTTTCTCTTACCATGAGCTATGGGTGTGCCTCAAGCGAGACACCAAAGCTTAAGGCCGACATGGAAGCCATGAAATCTCAGGTTTGGGATCTTCAAAAACGGTTAGCGGAACAGGATATGAAAGCTCTCGATCAGGAAAACCTTGTAGCCTTGATGTCGGAGCGTGTGCAGGTGCTAGAAGAGGTGTATCTGGCGGGCCAAAGCAAGTCTTCACCCGGAATTGACGTAAGGCTGGCGCAGGCCGGTTTGCGTTTTAAAGACCTTCAACTCGATGAGATATACAGAAACTCGCTTGTTGCTTTTAACGAGGGGCACTACGATTCGGCTGAAGAGGGATTTAGCTACATTGTGCGAAGATATCCTAAATCTGATTTGGCCCCGAAAGCCCAATACTGGATCGGCGAGATTTTTTACAGCAAAAAACGGTATTCAAGGGCGGCTGAGGAATATCGAAAAATAATTGTGAGGTATCCGAAAAACCCGAAGGTGGCAAGCGCCATGCTGAAGGTTGCGTTATGCAAGATGGAGCTTGGAAAACATGATGAATGTGAAAAAACGTTAAACGAGCTTATAGCAACATTCCCGGAAAGTTCCGCCGCGGCGACAGCTAAAGAGAAGTTAAAAGAAATGGCTGGCCCCGGAGGCAATTGATAAAAAGTGTTCGGCTTTTAACTGTGAAGGACGATAGAGCCATGAAAAAGAGAAAAACGGTTTTACTGATCGCGTTGACGCTTGCTGTTCCATTGAGTTTCGGCTTTGCGAACAGTGCCATGAACCCCATGAAGATAATTATAGCCGGTGGATATGACGACGATGCGCCGCGTGTTTCGGGTAATGGTTCCGAAACCAAAAAAGGGGACGGGCTTAAGATTTTAAGATATGAGGCTAAAGACAGGCTTTCCAAAACCGGTGGCGCTTCTCCTGGTGAAACAAACTCCGGCATGGTTGGCGATTCCTCCGAGGCAGGTTTAGGTTCTGAATTTTTTACAGACCCTGAGAAAAAAATCCCCGTAACTTACAGGCAACTTTATGAAACGGCAGGTTTTATTGGTGACGCTCTCGACTCTTTTGGAGAGGTGATAGATGGCGAGGTTAGCAACCAGGTTTCGTTCGGGCCGATGGATTCCGTATACATAGACCGTGGCTTGG
>JAJRTC010000011.1 GCA_024278445.1 Nitrospirota bacterium | reverse complement strand
TGGAAAACTTAAGCTTAAGTGAACAAATAACTTTAAAGCCTTGGTTTGAAAGAGTGATAAAGGCCAGTTTCATGCCTGTTGCGCCTTTCGGCATTCGTGCGAAAATGATTTGTCGTATAATCTGGAAACAGCCGCGTTGTTATTATCGAGCGCCCAGCCAACAATTATCATTGCGGTTTTGGTGATTTTAGCGGCACGCACCTTTTTTGCTATGTCAGAGAGTGTCCCGTGAATTACAAGCTGATCTGGCAGTGAAGCCCTGTATACGACTTTTACTGGGGCCTTTTCACCATAACCTCCTACCAGCTTTTCTGTCATTTCGTCAATTTTAGAAACAGAAAGAAAAACACACAATGTAGCGCGAGATTTTCCAAGGATTGCCAAATCCTGCTCCGCTGGCGCTGCTGTGCGGCCAGCCATGCGCGTCAGGATAATTGTTTGTGATACTTCTGGTGCTGTAAGTTCCTTTTTTAGCAGAGCGGCCGATGCCTGAAACGAGCTTATGCCAGGTATTACCTCGTATTCAATACCAAGGTCATCCAACGCTTTCATCTGCTCACCAATAGCCCCGTATATGGCAGGGTCGCCTGAATGCAAACGGACGACACCTATCGCACGTTTGTTTGCGTTAATGAAAACTTCGATAATCTCGTTAAGATTCATTTTAGCCGAATCGTGTTTCTCAGCGTCTTTCGGGATAAGGGCTATGACCTCGGCGCTCACCAGCGATCCGGCATATATGCATACTTTGCATGTTTCCAAAAGTTTTTTAGCCTTAACCGTAAGAAGCTCCGGGTCACCCGGCCCGGCACCCACAAAAAAAACTTTCATCACAATTTTGCCTCTCTCTCTACTTTTATTAAAATTGTAGACAGGTACCCCATCTCTTTTTTTGGGGCATACAACTTTTTAAGGTCTGTTTCTATTTGCTGGTCAGGCATCCCGGCGTTTGCCACAAATATGGCATCGTCGATAACATCCAACTCGTCCAGAATATCAAGAATACCTTGAAGCCTTTTACCAACTTTCATAAGCACAACAGTGCCACCTGATTTTATGGCATCACTCACAGCTTTAAGATCATCGGATGTTGGCACGATGGTTACTTTTTCTTTTCCTTCACCTATTGGAAAGCTTGTTAAAGCGGCCACCAGGCTAAATGCGGTTATGCCAGGAATCGTAACTATTTTTGCAGTTGGCAAGATTTTTTCTAACGCACGCAAAAGATAAATATAAGTTGAATAGAGGAATGGATCTCCGAGAGTTATAAAACACGCGTTCTCACCAGTTTTAAGATGGCTTGCTATTTTTGTGGCAGATTCGTTCCAGCTTTTTTCAAGCTCAGCTTTATCCGTAACCATGGGGAAAACCAGTTCAGATATTTTAGTTTCACCAGTTACATAGTTTTTTACAATATCAAACGCCACACTTTTTGCTTTTACCCGTGCGATCGGCACAAAAAGCTGTTTCGTGTTTGAGATAAGCTTGGCTCCCTTTACGGAGATAAGCTCAGGGTCACCCGGCCCAACTCCAATTCCATATAAAACGCCTAAACTCATTTTATGAGCTCCTTATTAATTAGCAGAATTACGGTTCTGGAAACCACGTTAATTGTTAGCAAATCATCAACCGCTACTTCAGCAACACGTTGATTATCACGTCCCAGGTTTTCACAAATAAAAACGGTGTGTTCACCTCCTATTTCTACGGCAAAGCGATGCGCCCATTTTAATGATTCGTCACGCCCGCCCAGAATGGCTATTTTGCTATGTTTCTTTGCCTGAACAATATCTACATCAGGGTCGGCGGCGTGAGCGCTTAAAATCATTGCATCGTCCCAGTTAAGACAAATCATGGCAAAAGCCGCCTGCACGGAGCTTATACCAGGTATTACACGGCAAATGTCGCGTCCGAATTCTTTTATTACAAGACGTGCCATAGAAAATATGCCGGGGTCGCCGCTTACCAATAGTGCTACATTCCCATTTGAAATATTGCTTCTAACGCTTTTTATAGTTTTTTGAACATCGGCACCTGTTTCAATCTTTTTCCCGTTTGAGTTCAGGATCATATCTAAGTAAGGCTTGGCTCCTATCAAAAAATCGGCGTTCATAACGGCGTCAAAGCCCGCCTTTGTCATATATTCAGACGACCCCAAACCACAGCCAACAATTGTTATTTTTTTCATACGTCAATCTCACCATATTGTCCGATGAGTTCAGATTTCATATTAACCAGTGCAACAGAAACTCTGATTTTGCCTCTCGTCCTATTCTCAATAGCTTTACCTATTTTTTCTGCCGTTCTGTTCGCAAGCGCTTTTCTTTTGCTAAATGTGAGAGCTTCAAAAATGCCCTCTAGAGTTTCAGATTCTACGGTTTTTATGCCCAGTTCATTTTGGGCCGTTTCTGAAATAAACTGCGTGGCGATAGGGGAGTTTTTAGAATGTGTCTGCCAATACCCCAAAGGCAGTTTTGCAAGTTTGCCAGGATGCCCCACTATAGATAACCTTGTAACGCCTTTTTCAACGGCTTTGTCGATCATATATCCCCACTCGTTACCGACTTCCACAATCCTTTCAAGTGCTACATTAAATAAACCGACTGCGGCCCTCATCCCAATGTTTCCGGGAGTAAATATAAGCGAGGTATATCCTGCAGTTAGCGCAACATTCATAAGGCATACGATCGACGCACGCACGGCGCTGTTGGAAAATGGGCGCACAATTCCTGTTGTGCCCAAAATTGATAAGCCTCCAACAACGCCAAGCCGTGGGTTAAAGGTTTTTTTTGCAAGCTCCTCACCACCCGGAATAGAAATTCTCACGCGGACTGGTCTAGCCGTCACCTCGCGCAGTGCATTTGTTATCATCGCTCTTGGGCCAGGGTTTATTGCGGGTTCTCCCTTTGGAATGGAGAGGCCATCTTTTGTTACTATCCCGACCCCTTCACCCGCTTCAAAGAAAATATCTCCCTCATCCGCCCAAAAGACGTCAGCCGACACTTTGCATCCGTTTGTAATATCCGGGTCGTCACCTGCGTCTTTTACGATAGTTCCATACCCGTGTTTGTCATGTGTCACAAATGCTGTTTTGACCGGCATGGTGACCCTCTCTCCATTGGCTAGCGTTATTTCCACTTGGCCGGGCACGTCTGAACCTGTCATCACCAAAACGGCGGCTTTTACTGCGGCGGCGGAACAGGCCCCCGTGCTATACCCTGTTCGCAACGGTTTGCCGGAAACCTTCATTGCTTTGACAAAACGGGCGCTACCCAAAAACTTCTTCCGCTACTTTCATTTTCCATAGTAAACCCAGAATAAGCCCAAGAATCACCGACAGTAGCAAACCCTGAATCGATTGCTCATAAACAGGGTGATAACGATGCGAATCGTGCATGGTGAGCAAAGCCGCTCCGAAACGAAGCGACAACCAGAACCCGACAGAAATAATTACTGCTCTTGAAACGGGCCGTTCTGCTAGAAACAGGTTATCCGTAACACTCATAAGGCACCCCGCTATAACACCAAATATCGCGCCTCCAACGGCAAAGGTTCCAAACAACGATGTTAGGTTCATCTCAAACGGAAACGCTCCTGTCACTTGGTTAAGAACGATTCCCGCTAATCCGTATAAAACACCTGCAACCGTTCCCAGGCTGAAGCCTTTGAATAGCAAATTTTTATTCATGATTTTTCCCATCTTGTTTGGATATGTTGGTTTTTAATGGCATGGCATTCCCATTACATGCCGAAAATCATGAAACATATCGTGCGCTCCCATTATTACCCCGTCCAGCCCGTACGCGACAGTTATTGCCGTGAACGTAAAGCTGAATACGACGCTGGCGAAAATGTAAGTTGAAACCTGTGAAGTTTTATTCTGCCTGATAATGTTTTCCATCGTTTCCTCCTGTAACTTTAGTTAATGATGATGGTGGTGATCTCCACCATGTTTCTCCATATATTTTTGTGCGTCCGCAGGCTCCATGGGGACGAATTCCATCTCACCTTCCGCCAGTGGATATTCATTGCGGGCACACAGTTTTAATTCCCTTACGTCTTTAAAGTTCTTCGCGTCTTCTATCCGTTGTTTAACAAGCTCCACCATGGTGCTGTCGTAACCTAAATGTGGGCCGTAAACGATTTTTACATCAGGGTATTTTTCCGCCTCCTTCTGGATCATTGCAGGGATATCCAGAACAAGGTGCAAGCCTGAATGCAGAAAGTAGGGGAGAACAATTATTTTTTTGACATTATATTTTGCAACACTCTTAAGTGTTTCAGGAAAGAAGGGTGAAACACGAGACATGTAACACGCCTCCACAACGCTATATTCGCCACTTGAAGCAAGGAACAAGGCAACCTTTTCCATATCCTTGCCAGCTCCCGGAACCCGGCTTCCGTGGCCGATCAGGATGACAGCGGTTCTTTTTTTATCACTCATTACTTATCCTTTCAGAACGCCGGCAGACGCTATCGTGCAGAGTGAGTGTATGGCGCTAACAGCCAGCGTGCTTCCACCACGTCTGCCGGTTATGGTGATATAAGGAACTCCGCTTAGCATGAGTTCCTCCTTGCTTTCTATAACATGGATAAACCCGACGGGCACCCCTATTACCACGGCAGGTTTTACGTTTTCTTCCAGAATCATTCTGTTAAGTTCCATTAGCGCAACTGGCGCATTGCCTATTAACACGATGGCTCCATCAAGAAATGGCTTTGCCTTGCGAATGGCAAAAAGTGATCTTGGTAGGCCTGCGCTTTTGCATTCCTCTACTACATCAGGGTCCGCTATATGGCAGAGAATCTTATCCTTCGTATAGTTCTTGCAAGCTGATTTCAGGCGAGCTTCTGAGACCCCGGATTTAATCATGTTTGAATCGGCATATATGTGTGCGCTCTGCAAAAGCGCACCCGTGGCGGAATCTATCGCGCCTGATGCAAACTTGATATTTTTCATAAACGAAAAATCGGCCGTGGTGTGAAGCATCCGCTTAACCACCACCCACTCATCGCTAGAGAAACCGTGCCCCGCTGTTTCTCGTTCTATCGCCTCAAACGACATACGCTCAATATCCTCCGGTTTAATGGGAGTTTCATACAGCTTGTATACTTCCGGCTTCCGTTTTGTTCCTCTCATGTCGATTTCACCTCAAAACAACGTTTGACAAAATTTTTACAGGCAGTAGGGTTTGATGCGAAATGTAAATGCATATAGCTAAGAAGTGTTTTGCCTCTTGAATACCCTTCGCTAAACATTTCTCCCGTTCGTTTTTTTCTTACTGTATATTTTGGTTTCCAATCGGGGTGATCGCATAGGTCTCGATCAAGCTTGGAGTAATGGAACATATGCCCGCGTACACTGGAACCCGCCTCGCCCCATATGGCGCTTTCGTTTAGGGAAGCTTCTACATAGCCTAATGCCTGGAATCGTTTTTGCATCTTGGCCCATGCAGGAAGGAAGCCTGTTAACGGATACCGTTTGCCATCGATGGTTTCAATACCTTTTGACATGTACATCAACCCGCCGCACTCGGCATAAACTGGCAGACCAGACTCGGCAAACTCTTTAACCTCGTTTAGCATCCCGAAGTTGCTTGATAGCTCTTCTGCGTATATTTCCGGGTAGCCACCACCGATATAAATAGCGTCCAGGTTTTCTGGCAGAGTGGAATCATTAAGAGGAGAGAAGGGAACAAGTTGCAAACCGTTCTGCTCCAAAGCTTCCAGGCTATCGGGATAATAAAAACTAAAGGCTTTGTCCATAGCCACGCCAAGACGCACTTTTTGTTTTGTGATGCCGGTTTTTTGTCGTGAGCTTATTTGCAAGGGCAGGGCAGACTTGGCTTTTGTCATCACATCGTTAATCGAAAGATTTTCCTCTATGGCATTGGCTAGTTTATTGAGCTTATCGGCGCTTAACTTTTCGTCATTGGCCGAAATAAGGCCCAAGTGTCTGCCTGGCAGTGTTGGCAACGTACCTTTTTTGATGCCTCCCATAAAGCGATGTAAACCAATCGACGCTAGGGAAGATGCCAGCAATCCCGTGTGGTTAACAGACCCAACATGATTTGCAATAACACCCGCTATTTTTACGCCACGTTCAAATTCAACAAAACCTTTAACTATCGCGGCAAAACTTCTGGAAATTCCGCTTGCGTTAACAACAAGGGCGACCGGAGCTTGTAGCCATTCGGCAATTTGCGCCGTGCTTCCCTCAGAGGTTTCCGGGCTGAACCCGTCGAAAAGCCCCATCACGCCTTCAATAATGGCAATATCAGCATCATGGGTGGCTTTTGCGAACAGATGCTCTACATAGTTACGGCCCATCATCCATGCGTCAAGGTTGTAGCAAGTTCTGCCAGAGGCGATCTTCAGGTATGTTGGGTCAAGAAAATCCGGGCCAACTTTAAAAGTTTGAACCTTTAAACCACGCCGTTTAAACAATGCGACAAGGCCTATTGTGACTGACGTTTTTCCAACTCCGCTTTGAGTCCCGGCTATGAGCAATCTGGGGCACTTAACCTGCATGATTCTGTCCATACCACGCAAGGAAAACGCAATAGTGCCTGTACTGAAAAAGTGTATTTATCGCGGTTTGATAAAAGAGGCAAGCCTTCATGTAAAAAACGCATCCCAAAAGCAACCCGATGGATTACCTTGAGTGCCGTTTTTCACCCAAGCGGCAGGAAGGCTTAATTGTCCGAAGCCTGTCTACCAACAACATTCTTCGGGCAAATCTTCTGACTCCCGAATCATCCTACTAGCCGCGCCTTCCCCTGTCTTATCGAAAGAGTGGCGTAATGCGGTTTTCGTCCTCGGATACAGCGGCGGTCCCGTGACGGATTCTCACCGTCTTCCTAATTAAGCCCTTTCGGGCGCCCAAAGACCTTCAGCAATTATAGAAAATCCTGATTCCAAGTCAAGCTTCAATTGAAAAAACCTTGCTTCTTGAAGGCGGACTATCAAGCGGGGCAGGTTACATCGACACAGGCAATGTATAGAGTTTTGAGTGTTATAGGCTTCCAGTAGAGGGTGGGAGCAACTCTTCCAAATGCCGTTGAGACTATCTGTTAAATCTCCGGTTTCAATCCTCTCCCGACCTTTGGGTCGGGAACAACGCAATACCCTGTGGTGGTCTGGTGGTTGGAACGCTCACATCACATATTTTTGCGGGTGGGTTTTGTTTCAGAGCTTCATTATGGAGGGGGTTCTTTTGCAGTCTGCGCTTCAGGTCTTCGTAATCTGGCAAACCAGTGTGATGTCCTGCTATAAGATATGCCGGTATTTTCCCCTGCCCTGCTAGAGCTTATTGACAAGATGGATTGCACCGACTGACGCATGGTCTTTTTCTCCAATATTTGCGTCAGTTTCAATATGTGCTTGCGGATCATATTCTGTTTCTGAGCTTATACGTTTTTGAAAGCGATTCCGATATTTACCAAGGTCATGAAGTTTCCCTGCCAGCATAGCCCAATCAGCGTTTTCGAATTCGTTTGCAAAAGAGCCCGCCAGTTTTGCTGTCTCAGTAAGGTGGTCTTCTAGATCATGAATTTCAAATTCGCCGCCCGGCTTTTTGTGTACGTGGGCAAGGAACTGCTTTTGATTTTTTCCCATGAACGTCTGTCTTCAAAATTGGAAAGCCTTAAAATGAAGAAGTATATTAGTATTATTTTAGTCTGTACACCAGTAATGTTAATCTGCACTCGAAATACCTGCAAGAATTTCGTCACCAAGAATTGGCGGGCTAATATCGACTTTAAGAGCATCATGTATACGGATATGGTTACCTGAACACCTCACGTAGTATATGTGAGCATGCAAAATGGAACCGAATAGTGCTGTTACACAAATCAAGGATATTTATTGGAAGGAGAAAGTAGATTTCACCCTGTTTAAAGTGCAACAAATCGCCTTTTCTCCCCTCTACGGAGGGTAGTCACTCGGAGATTTTTTCAAGCACGAAATTCTCTAAGCGCTTGAAAAATGGCGGGGCCGACGAGACTCGAACTCGCGACCTCCGGCGTGACAGGCCGGCGTTCTAACCAACTGAACTACGACCCCGCAGTTAAAACGAAAGAGGATTATAGATACCAGCAACCAATTTTGTCAACTATATAAGCGACCCTCTTTTTGCATGCTGAAATAGGTGATTCTCACAGTCTTTGCCCTTTGATAGCCATCTTGAAACAGGTAGATTTTCTGGCTGTGGCGAGGTCTTCATCCAATAAGGCTTTCTTGATATTTCTAAAGCCTGGTTGTATTGATTTTGTCAAAAACTTGCAAGCATCCTCTGCAAGCTCCATCTGCGACATGGCGCCAGCCAGATTGTATTGATAAAGAAAAGAGTTGGGATTATAAGCTGTGGCGTTACGCAGAATCTTTGCCGCTTCTTTTGTTGAAAATCTCATGGCTTATGATGAGGGCGGGTCTTCGCCCAGCTTGTTCTCTCCCTCGGGTTGGTGTCAGATCGGCCCAGAAAATATCGCCCCTTAATATTCGTCCCATTCCTCGTCATCCAGATGGGGAAATTCATCCGCCAGTTACCCTTTCTTCTTTTGGGTACAGCTTGGAGACTTCCTCAATAAGCCTCTTGCGCTTTTCTCACAAGACGATCCATCTGTTTAACGACTTTCTCGTCAACGGTCACCGCAATTTTAGCGGCGATACCTATCACCTCCTTGGTATCCTTTATTGTCATACCATATACAAGGCGTCAATTATTGGGTGGCGCTCCGAAGGGAGCCACAACGCTGTTCTGGGATTCATTTTTCCCAATAGAGCCCACTTTGTGTATCCCTGTCTTCTTTTGTTCCGACCGGCAGGACGCTTATGGACAGAAACGAAGTAACTCGCATATCCTTTCAACGATTATTTGTTTGGGCATCTGAGCTCCTTCGACCAACTGCCCCACTTGGTTTAGCGCATCACGGAACCTTCCCATTAAGTCCGGGTCAATGTTCTCAAGGATTCTTGTTACGGCATCGGGAAGATTGTCGGGGTCAACCAAATCCCAAAGCTCTGTAGGGATGATATCAAGCATCGAGATATCAGCAACGCCTAACGAAAGAAATATAAGTGAGAGTAGGACGCCGATAAATTTTTTGCATTCGTCGCACGAGAGATCTTTCCACCATTGACGAATTCTGCGAAAAAGGACAAGCACATAAACCTTTGCCTGGCTCCCGGCTTCTAAAAAGCCTCTGAAAACGAGCCTACAACGTTCTCCATCCCCAACCGGTTCGATTTTAGTATAGATCACACCCGTGTCCGCCGTTTCTGCTCTATCTATGAAAAAAGTCTTATCGTCTGGTAAAAGCATGGCATCGTTTATATTAACGCTTGACTCTGCTATAGAGCCACCGAACAGCGCAGAAACCAGAAAGGCTCTGTTGTCGATCTCTATAGAGCGCTCGAACATACGCCCATCGCCGATAACATCGAATTCAACAACTTCAAGCATCGTATCGTCATCGGCTGTTGTCAGGTCTCTTGTGTTATCGCGATCTTCTGGATTTGGTGCTACTATTGCGTCGTCTGGCATAGTTATCTTTCTCCTAAAATAATCTCAGGTTCGGTTTATTTTTCTTTCCTCATCCTCCTGAACAGGCCGAACCCGAAAAGACCGGTGCCGAGAAGAAGCATTGTTGATGGCTCGGGGACGGGATTGACCGGTGTAATCGAAGTCAACGTTAAAAAGGAACCCAAAGCAGACTTCAATCCGTTAGAATCATAAGCAATGTCTTGGGATCTCAGGCCAGATGTGCCTACAACCCACTCTGAAACGAGCAAGGTTCCAAAATCGGAATCAATCATAATATAATCGTCACTTGAGAGTCCTACTATAAAACCGCGGTGAGAGGTAAAAAAGTCTAGCCCGTAGTTATTCTCCGCAACACGATTCGGATCATAGCCTGCAGATGCTGGATTGTTGAAATAACCCCCGTTGAGACTCTGTAGGGCGTCGCCAGAATTGTAGTCTGCATAGAAAGTCTCTCTCCACCCTATATCTGGTATGATCACCACATCCCCATCGTTCTGGGTGGAATAACCCTCAGGCTCGAAATCGATAATGAATGTGTAAGTAGCATAGCTACCAATGCCGAACCCTGCGCCCATTTGCAATGCTATTATTCCGGCGGTGTCATTATAAGAAGCCACGTCACCTTCGAAGGTGTAGTACATCGGCACGGCCTGCGCCTTTTGCGTTCCGCCGAACAGTATGAACAGCGTTGCAAGTACAACGGTTGTCTTTTTCATTTTAGAAATCCCCTCTTTATCATTAATCTGTTTTATCAATCACGTTTTTTATTCCGCAGTCATACGTCATCGCTGTAGACGACACCCTATCCTGTCACCCTGAGCGCAGTCGAAGGGTCTCCAGAATCAAACAAGCAGTGGGTGAGATCCTTCGGCTTCGCCTCAGGATGACAGCGTTTTTCTATACTTCCTCCTCACCAGCCCTCTCCCGCCGGGGGAGAGGGAGCGCAAACATTCTCCTGCCAGATACTAGCAAGATTCATACCCCCCCCCCCGCAAAAATCGTGCAATGCATTGTTTTTATTGGTGTAATAAAAGTACCGCAGTGCGCAACCTTAAAGACAGGTGTAAAGAAAGTTTGCACCTGTCTTTAAGGCCATCATGGCTACAACATGCTAACTACAGGAGTTACAAAGGTTTGCGGATAAAACAGGCATTTTTGCAACTGTAAAAAAAGTTTACAGTTCATTTTTCCAAATGCAAAGAAAAGAGTTCGGCGCACTATAACTACCAGATAACCTGATGGTTACACGCAAATTGCGTGTTTTGGGCAGGTGTAAAAAAAGCTGACACTTACCTGTTTTTCTTTAATTTTACCAGATATTACCTATAACTTAACCATCATTAAGCTATGTATTAGCACTCTTCAGGTTTTTCCTCAGGCCCTACTCCACGAGTTTTAGCCATGTGTGTCTCGCGGCTGACCGGCAGGTTAGTGTATCCATAACGGCAAAAAGTTATCAGGCGGGGTTTTTTGTGCCCCCTCCTCTTTATCTCCTCCCACCAGGGGAGGAGACATGAGATGCTGGATCATTGTCCGGCATGACACTTGGCCCATAAGGGGCGCCTCATTCATTTGCGCGGCCCTCAATGGGAGGATTCCCTCCATAGCGCATGGTTTTTAGCAAGATCTCTCCTAATATTCCAAGTGCCTCGGCATTTTTTGGCTGTTTTTTTAGAGCTAACCTTGCTTGCATCTCCGCTTTTTCAAATTGCTTCATTGCAAGCGCGCTTCTGGAAATGCCTATGCGGGCAGTAACCTCCATTATTGGATAAGTTTTGAGCGCTTTTTCGAAGACCTGCATGGCTTCTTCGTGGTTGCCGCTCATGTTTGCAGAATATCCCCATAAAATAAGGGTTGCCCCAGGATTGCTTGTTTTACGCCCTTTTGTTTTGCGTAAGATGCGTAAAGCTTTGGAAGGCTCACCCAGTTTAAGGTGTGTATCGCCCATAAGGTTCAGGATATCGCCATTAGATGGGTTCCTGATATACGCCTGTTCAAACTTCAAGAGGGCTGAGCGGAATTTCCCAAGCCTGTAAGCGGAGAGACCCCACATAATATATGCCTGTACCCCAAGTTCCCGTTTTGGTGTTCGCCCGAATGTGAGCATGGCCTCTTTGTAGCGCCCATCGTTATAATGACGCATGGCTCTTTCTGCATTGGTCAGGCGGGCTGTATATCCATGGGCCAGGGGAAACTGAATAACCAGCACTGTTATGGCTAAAAAAATCTTTCCTGCATGCCGTATTCTACAGATTTTACGCTCCATTAGTTAATGCTACCCTAAAGAGTAATTGACTCTAAGGCCATTTAAAATCATAATTTAGAGTATACGCGATATCTGCTTAATTAAAACTTATCGCGCTTTGGTAACGTATTTTGCATGGTCTTTAATATGCCTGTTGACCTTTCCGGAAAGCGTGCTTTGGTGGTTGACGACTATCAGAGTATGCGTCTTGCCTTAAAAGAACGGCTGGTGGAGCTTGGCTTTTTTGTGGTGGAGGCCGAGAACGGCCTTGAAGGGCTTGAGAAGCTCAAAGCTGAAAAATTCGACATGGTGTTTACCGATATAGTCATGCCGGTAATGGACGGGCTTGAACTGTGTCAGGAAATAAAAAGTAGCAGTGAACTTCGCCAAACACCTGTAGTTGTTCTTTCCACACACACAGACGCTTCATATTTACTTAAGGCCATAGCGAACGGTGCGGATGATTATGTGCCGAAGCCTATAGAGTTTCGGCTTCTCGATAAAGTCATAGCGAGGCTTATTAATGCCTGATAGCTCTAAAACAACGATAGACAGGATGATGGTAAAACTAAGCCATCTGGATGCGCTTTTGGGGCTTGTGGGCGAAGTCATTATAACCTCGAATAACATGACCACAACAAACCGGCGTATTCAGGAGTTTTACGACCATAACAAACCTTTGGACAAGGTCGCTATGGAAATGATTAGAGCGGCAGAGGTAACGCGTAATCCTATTTCATCCGACCTGCATGGGCTTGTTATGGATATTCGTATGGTAGAGGTTCGTGCTACGTTTCAGAGGTTTCGACGGTCTGTACGCGACATGGCGAAAGATGGAGGTAAGCAGGTTGAGTTTGTCACCGAGGGTGAGGATACCCTTGTCGATAAAACTATCGCTGAAAAACTTTACGACCCGATAACTCACCAGATTCGTAATGCCATAGATCACGGGATAGAAGACCCGCTTGAAAGGCAGGGGGTAGGAAAAGATACGAAGGCAACACTTCTGTTGCGTGGGTATCAGAAGGAAAATAACGTCTTTATAGAAATAAGAGACGATGGCCGTGGAATGGATGCGGACGCTATTGTGTCTGCGGCTGTCAATCGCGGTGTTATATCTGCAGACGAAGCGAAAAGCTTAAGCGATGATGAGAAATTCGCACTTGTGTTTCATCCGGGGCTTTCTACAAAAGCGACTGCCAGCAAGCTCTCCGGCAGGGGCGTGGGCATGGATGTTGTAAAAAGCAACATAGAGGAGCTTGGCGGCGAAATTATTATAAAAAGCGAAAAAGGAAAAGGGACATCCTTTACATACCGTATTCCACAAATCACTGCCGTTAATATACTTGACTGCCTGACCGTGCGAGCCGAGGCCAACTATTTTGCCGTTCCCATTCTCAACGTTGTTTCCACACTTGGCATCCCGGTCGGCACCGTTCATACCACCTTGAAAGATGGGTCGTGTATTAAATATCTGGATTCACTCGTACCGTTTTTTGATCTCAACGGAGTTTTAACCGGCAAGCCTTTAGAACCACAGGACGATATAACCGTAGTAATTGTAGAGGCGAAAAACGGACGCATAGCCTTGCGCATAAGTGAGCTGTTGACACCGGAAAAACTTGTTTACAATCCGTTATCTGACATGTTCCATACACAAGGCATCTCTGGCACTACGATGGTTGCAGGCAACAGGATGGGGTTAACTCTTGACATCGTGGAACTTATCGAGCTTTCCAAAGGAAATATATCCAGAAGAGGGGAGGAGGCTTCAGAAAAACCGGAGGAGGAACTTAAAAAAAGTGAGGAGCCTTTAGAAACGCAACAACCTGTGGAGCTACAAAAAATAATAGAAGAACCTGCCGATGCGGGTGATTTTGTTTCTCTCTCTTCTGATATTGGTAGAGAGGTTGCCCATAAGGAAGAGTTTTTTATAGAGCTTGCCGAAATGGTGAAAGAGGGGGATGAACAGATCCTGAGCCTGGAGAGTAACCCTTCTGACAAGGACGTTTTAAACAAGCTCTTCCGTGTTTTTCATTCTATGAAGGGCAACCTTATGATGGTCGGGTTGGGCGAGCTTGGAAACTTCGTTCATGAAGTGGAGGCCCTGCTGGATCAGGCCAGAAGCGGTGAGATCGAAATCAATACAGAAAGTATAGACATACTTCTCGACGCATCCGACACTATAAAAGAAGCACAGAAGTCTATAGCTTCCAACAAGGCACCTAAAGTTGACAAGAGCCTTCTTAAAAGTATCGAGGCGCACAAAAAACAGGAGAAGAAAAAGGAAGTGGAGTTTGTAGATGTTCACCAGAAGACCTTCCATTTAGAGTCGCTGGAAAAATTCAACCTGATTGCGCATAGCTATACCGACAGGAACATCTACCAGATCTATCTGGAGTTTAAACCTCAGTATCAGGAACCGTTTCTTGTGGCTCTTTTGATATTACGCAGAATAACGAGGATTGGGCATGTGTTCGGGACAGTGCCTGAGATGGAACAGATTGAAGGGCAGGCGGTTAGTGACCAGTTAAAGGTGATGTTTACATCCGAGCTTTCGCAGGAAAAACTAAAAGAATTCATAGAAACTGTTCTTGTTGCCTACTACGACGTAACTGGTTACGATATTCTTAAAACCTGACACGCCGGGAGATAAATAAAAATGGTTGACGTGGTGCTTGCCGGCTCCAGGGAAGAGGACTTTTCCGGTATCGTTGAGATACTAAAAGAGGCCGGAGAAAATGTTGCTCGCATTGAAATGGAAATAACAGACAATGGGTTTCAAAGCGTCATAGCAGATAGAGAAACGGGCGTTATTATCTCGCGCTTTCATGAGGGGGACTTGGCCTCCATTAAAGCCATGCAGGCTATAAAGGCAAAAAAGCCATACATCACCTTTCTTTTTATCTCGCAAAAACAACTTTCTTCATCTGTGTTAACTCTCATGTTTAACGAGGGTGCTTCGGGTGTTTTGCAGGAACCATTATCTTCAGATACGGCACGGCTTTTGGTGAAAAAAGCTATTAAACGCTATATGTGGGAAATGGACGGTGCCATGAGATGCGAAGACATGCTGAAGATAAATGAAAGCCTGAAGGCACGTCTTGAGATGCTGGAGCAAAATTTTTCGCGTTCCATCAATGTTCGCGCCAAGTTAGAAAGGCTTGTCTATTTTCTGCTCAGCAACGACACATTCAAAACAAGCCTGGTCAAACTTTTGATCGTTTCAGATTCGCCATACCAGTTAGGTGTGCTTTTGGAAAAGTTTGGAGAAATAGGTTTTAACGTCAAGGGGGTAGAAACCGCCGAAGAAGCCTTAAAGGAGATAAAAAGCTATAAGCCGGGCATAATAGTCTCTGACCTGGAGCTTCCCGGAATGTCTGGTGTCGACCTTGCCAAAAAAATTAAAGGGACAAAGGGAACGTCTATTAGCTACTTCGTGATTCTCACATCAAGCGAAGACAAAATGGACTTCATTTTATCGCCCGAAACTCTTGTTGACGACTGCGTTCTAAAGCCTGGCGACACCAGTAAATACCATGAAATGGTGAGCAAGGTGGCGCTTGGGCTTTTGGAGATATAAGACAACTTATTTGCCTTAAATAAGCTTCTTGTTTAAAGAAGGCGTCTTGACAAACGTAAATTCGGATAGTGGGTCAGTTTTGGTCATTCTGAGCCAAAGGCGAAGAATCTCGAATTACATCTGACGCAAAAATAATAGATTCGAGATGCTTCGCGGAGCCTGCCCTGAGTGAACGAAGTGAATCGAATGGGCTTTAGCATGACAACAATACGCAAACTGACCCACTACTTAAATTTTGCTTACATTGTGCCAAGACGTTCCACGAGCCCGACTCTCGTTGTTTACCGGCCTGTGTCACCCCGGAGCAAATCCGGGGTGAGAATATGACAGTTGCAAAGCGCAAACGTTTTTTTTGAACGGAGCCTGTAAGTTAG